>CAMRCV010000035.1 GCA_947041065.1 uncultured Mycoplasma sp. | reverse complement strand
AGGCGCTGAACCAATAAACATCATGATTGAGTAAAGAATAATTGTTGGTTCTGATAATTGTTTAAGGTCAACTGTTGCAAAACCAGCATTACGGGTAGAAAATGTATTGAAAAAGATTGCCATAACTTTTGACCCAGTATCACCAATATCACTTTGTCATAAAGGAATTTCATCTCCGTCTAAACTTCTCATAGAAGATGTTTCAAAAGAAAATGCTAATATTAAACCAAACATTGAAACAAGCAAATAAGAAATACAACTTATTTTAGAAAACAATGAAAAGGCAGGAGCGCTACCTGGCAACCTTTTTATTTTATGTCTTAGTCAAGAAAATGTATCATAAATTACAGGATATCCTATTCCACCAATAACAAATAATATTAAGAAGATTATTTGCATCGCATATGCTGAATAATATGGTGCTAAAGATGTGCTACCAATAATATCAAAACCAGCATTATTTATTGCACTAATAGAATGAAAAATAGCAAACCTAATTGATAACCCAACATCACCCAAAGGATTGTTTCCAGGATTTACTTCGTTAGGAACTTCAAAGTAAAATACAAAAGAAAGGATGAATGAAGATAAGGTGATTAAGATCAAAATCAAACTCACAGAAACAATCACAGTTTTCTTTGAAAGACTGGCATCTTTCGAAGATCTTTCTTGACCCAAAATATTACTTGTAGATAAGTTTAGTTTTTGACGAAAAATAAAATTAAAGATATAAACCTTGACAGCAAAAATACCAATTCCTCCCAATAAAATTAAAATAGCAATAATAGCTTGTCCAAACATGGATCATGTTTCAGAAGTAACAACCGTTACTAACCCAGTATCACTAAAAGCACTCGCTGCAGTGAATAAGGCATCTATATAATTAACTTCTACATCAGGTAGGTGTGCAAAGGGAGTTAGCAGCAACAAAGAAGTTAAAGTAGTTACTAAAAAATAAGAAATAAAAATTATTTTTATATCAGATAAATTAAAAAAGAATTGTTTTATTTTTTTAAAAATGTCTTTAACATTTATGTTATTTTTATTTTTATTTTTCATATTTAAGTATTATACTAATAAAATAATGTAAAATTATATTTAAAAATATATGTGAGGTGCAGTTATGTCTAGAAAAGATATATGCGTAATAGGAATAGGAAGATTCGGCAGTGCTGTCGTTTCTAAATTGATCGATTTAGAGCAAAACGTTTTGGCAATTGATCAAGATGAATCAAAATTAAACAAATTGAAAGACAAAACTGTTAGTTCAGTTATTTTAGATGCCGCTGATATGAACGCTCTTCAAGCTGTTGGGGTTAGTAATATTGATACTGTAATTGTAGGAGTTGGAGATAACATCGAAATTGTTGCAGCTTTATTGGAATTAAAAATTAAACATATTATTGCAAGAGCAAAAACTCATAGACATGCACGTGTACTAAAACAAATAGGAGTTGATGTTATTATTAGACCTGAAGAAGAGTCTGGAACAAGAACTGCTTTAATTGCAACTAATGCTAACTTTATTAATTTTTCACATTCACTAAAAGAAATTGGTGATGGTTTTGTTATTGGTTCAACAAAAGTTAAAAATGAAAAATATATCGGAATACCTTTAAAAGATCTTGCACTTAATAAAAAAGGGATCACTATAGTTTTGGTAAAAGATGACTCAAAAAGTACTCTTCCTGATGGTTTAGTTAAATTAAACTTTGACTCTATTGTGACAATTGTTGGAATGGTTGATAATGTTACTAAATTTATCGGATTACTTAATAAAAATATAACTCCTAAAAAGAAGCCAGTTAATTTTGAAACTAAAACCAGAAAAGTAAAATAATCATTACTTTAATAATATAAGTTTTTTATTTTCTTGGTATCTTCTACCCTCTTTAGCAATCTTTTCACCATCTAATAAAACAGCATCACAACTAAAGCCAATATTAATTTTCAAGATAGATTCACCCACTCCATATGAATCAACTGGAGCTTTATGTTTTTCAAATTCTTCTATTTTTTTAGCATTAAAACCAGAAGAAACAATTATTTTAACATGCTTACCTTTATTTTCATCAAGAGCTTTTCTCAATCTTTTAACTTGTTCTATATTAACGCCATATTGTGGAGTTTCATTTGCAAACATTTTATCCACCATGTTAATTGAAGTATCAATTCTAACTCCTGATAATTTTTTGCCAAGCTCTTTCAACACTAATAAAGAATCAGCAATGACATCATTACTAAAATCTACTAAAGCAATAAATTCTTTTTCTTTTGGAAATGTTTCAACATAAGCTTTCATTACAGAAACCAAATCTCCACCAAAGTGTTGAATCAAAATATGAGGAATAGATCCGAAAATAACTTCTTCTTTACCTTGAGCTCCAACATATGTTGAATGACCAATGATTCCAGAGTCTTCAACAGCTTTTCCGTCCACCCCTTGATTAAGGTAGTGGTCACCACGATCTCCCATATAGACAACATTCTTCTTACCGGCCGCTTTAACACACTTATAAGCATTAGTAGCTATAGATGTTGACCTTGCTAATATTCCATCTATAACACCCTCGTATATACCAAAGTATTTATAGTTACCTGTTAGTTGTAAAACGGGTTCTAAATTATTTATTATACTTTTATCTTTTAGATATTTAATTTCATACTTTGACGTGTCTGTATGTTCCTTTAACAAAGCTAAAACTTCATTCATTCCTGATAACAAAACATCATCATTTCTTTGAAAAAATTGAACAGTGACAATGCTATCTGGTTTATATTTTTTTATTATAGTATCGGCTATAAAAAAATATTGAGCTATATAGTTTTTGATTTCCACGATAATTCCTTAGTTTATATTTATATTATTTTAACATTTATTAAAAAATATATATAATTTTATTATGATTAAAAAATATTATGGTTCTTTCTTATCCTTTAACAAAAGACATTTTGCAGAAAATAAAAAATTAATACTAATTAATTTAGGTATTTTTTTTGGTTTGATCCTTGTATTGACATTGATTGATCAACTAACCAAAACATTTTTATTTTCTTGAGCAGATAACCCAGATTCAAGCGGCAAGTGACAAGGAGATGGAGTCACCAAAGGAGACTATGTATTATTTGGCATTAAGTCTGTTGCAAATTATGGAGTCACATTTTTTGGCGGTTTAATTCCTACTTGAGCACTACATATTTTTAGTGTTTTCATCTTTATCATTTGTGGTGTTTTTGCAATTTACTCACATGATAAATTATTAATTGTAGCAATCGCTTTTACTTTCTCAGGAACTTTTGGAAATTTTTTAGATAGAGCAATGTTTGATGGAGCGGTAAAAGATATTATTTTTATTCCTTGATTGCAAGGAGTTAATTTTTTAAACGGAGTCTTTAATTTGGCTGATGCATGATTGTTTGCCGGATCTATAATTGCCATTTCATATATTATTGTATTAGCTGTTAGACATTACAAACATAATAAATTTTAATACTAATTAAAGTAAATAATTGTACTAATATTTTTTATATATATTAAATATTAATTCAAAACTATCTGTTTATCTGTAGCAAAAAAACAGTAAATAAAAAACACTTTGTGTGTTTTTTTTATTATCGTTGTATTTTTGATAGATAATTAAATAGCTATGATTCCTGTAAATAGTAAAGCAATAACTACCGCTATTCCTATCATCATTAATGTTGAGATAGACAATAAAGCGTAAAGAACTTTTTTGTTTTTTGGCTTTTTAACTTTAGGTTGTTTTACTTTAGCTGGAGCTATATTTTGAGTAACTTGTGTTTGTCTAGTAGCTGCATCATTGTTAAATTGAAATTCAGAAGTTACATTTGTTTTTGGTAATAAGTTTGTATGAGTTTGTGAATATTGAGAATAATCACCGTATGCATCACCATTAGCCATAATTGGTTCGTTAATAATTGGTTCTAAAACTCTAGTAACTGGTTGTTGTTGGTAAACAGTTTTGACAACTTGTTGAATAACTGGTTGAATAACTGGTTGAATAATAGTATCTTGACCTTGATTTTGAATATATGGATTGTTCATTGCATTTTGAACAGTGTTTTGCATTGTGTTTTGCATTGTATAAGGATTAAAAATCATTGTACTTGTTCCTAAAGGATTCAACTCTGTATTTAATACTTGATTAGGCACAGCTGTAAATTCAACAGTTCCATAAGATCTTTGCATACTTGCATTTTGGTTTTGATTAACAGGGACTCAAACATCATTATTTGTATTTGTATTTGAGTTATTAACATTAAACTGGTTTCTCTTTGAATTCATTTTTGGTACTCCATCTCTATATAATGTATAGAAGTTATTTTTTAATATTTTACCATTATTATTAAAATAATTTTGAAAATTGTTATTTAAAAAATCATTTTGATTTATTGGTTTTAGTTTTAATTTATGATTTTCAAAATCGTTTTGGAAGTTAAAGTCGTTTAAGTTTACTCCAAAATTATTCCAATTTTCATAATAATCATTTTCATAATAATCATTTGAATAGCTTGAATAGTTGTCTTGATAATTTTGCCCATAATAATTTTGTTGCTCATAATTATTATAAGAATCATTATTAGATTCAGAACCTAGATTTGAATATCCAGGGGAATTATAATTATTTAAAAAATCATTGGTGTCTGTGTGACTATATTGTGAAAATCCATTGGTTTCTATTTCGTTATACTCAATATTTTCAACTTGCGGTTTTAAGACAACGTCTTCTTCACTCAATTTTTCTTCTTTAAGATTTGAATGAGATTTTTGAATCATCTCTCTTAATAATTCTGGAGAAGAAAATTTTTCTTCACTGTTCTCGCCAGGATTGAAAGCTTGAGTTTTTTCATCATACTCACTCAATATTTCTTCAACAACATCATTATCAAAAATTAAATATGAATTTTTATTTTTGTTAATTCTATCTATTCCTTTTGCAGCAAATAAATCTTTACCTGTTGCTGGATCTATTTGTAATGAGTGAAATAAATTTCTTTTTAGAATTCTAGCAGCATTTTCTGTAATAGTTGGAACTATTCCAATCACATGATTTAATTCATTATTTACTCTGGTTGTTTTTACATATCCGTCGAAAGAATCTTTTAGATTTTCTTTTTTAGTAGTTTTTGAACTTGATTTTTGAAATCAAATAATACCAATATTTCCTAATGATAAATAATAATTCAAACAATCTTCTCTACTTTTAAAATTGGCAATAGGTTTTTCATTTGCTTGTTTTAGTTTTCAAGAAAACGGTAAATTGTTTCTATTATATAAACAATAAAATTTCTTCATACAACCTCGCTTTGATATTTAATTATAACATTTATAATTTTATTTTTAAAATAGAAAACTAAATAACTACCAAAATAATCATCTAAAAATAAGAGCAATGAAGACAACAGTTAATATAGAACTAAATATTCCCCCACCTCTTTTAATTTTAGTGTTATTACTATAATGAGATTTTGCCCTTACATCTGCAGCTCCATCAAATATTTCTTCAAACTTTGTTAAAACATTAAAAACATCACTTGAAATAAGTAAAAAATCATACATTGAACTAGCATCATCGAAAATATTTTCATCATTAATTAATTTAATCATTCAATTAAAACTTGCTTGAGAAGATGTTTTGTGTTCAGGAATACTTTCATATATTTTTTTTAATGACATTTTCATGTCATAAATCCTGTCTCTTTGTTTAGAATTATTTTCTACTTCTTTGTTTAAAGATTCTTTCATTTCTTTTATAAAGGGATTTGAACAAAAAGCTTTAAAGATTTTTGAAG
>CAMRCV010000034.1 GCA_947041065.1 uncultured Mycoplasma sp. | reverse complement strand
ATATGGTGCAGGCGATTTATTTGGAACTCAAGGAATGTTGGTAGCCATTATATCATCACTATTATCTATGGAACTATATTCAGTTTTCGAAAATAATAAAAAATTAGAATTACATCTACCAGCAGGTGTTCCACCAGCGGTAGCAAGATCTTTTTCTAAGTTATTCCCAACAATATTTACATTATTAATATTTATTGGAATTCAAGCACCATTCATCATTTTCCACCATGTATTTACATGATTGGGAACTGGAGATAGTTTTGGGATAGGTCAAGCCATTTCAGTAGCTGTTCAAGCTCCTTTTATGTCATTGATTGAAGATTCTTCAGGATCTCTATCTTTAGGATTAATTTATGTTACTTTCTCAGCAATCTTATGATTCTTTGGAATTCACGGAACAAATGTTCTTACAGCTATTTTTTCACCAGTTGCACTAGTTGCATTGGCAAATAACCAAGAATATTTATCTTCAGGTGGAACAGCTGGATCAATCAGCGCATTTGCTGATGGTACAAATGATGCTTTCGTCTTCTTCGGAGGAACAGGAGCAACATTGGCACTAGTTGTTGTTGGTTTAGCTTTATCTAAAAAAGCAGATACTAGAGAAATTTTAAAATTTGGTGGAGCACCAGCTGTATTCAACATTAATGAACCTTTGATTTTTGGAGTACCATTAATCTTAAACTTCAAATATGTTATACCTTTTGTTATTATTCAACCAGTACTATTTGTAATCACATGATTAGCAATTGAAAAACTACAATGAGTTCCGCCGGTTATTGTTAAAATACCATGAACAACACCAGTAGGTATCGGAGGATTTTTAGCAACATCTAGTTGACAAGGAATCATTCTTGCTCTATTCAATTTCTCAATTGCTTGTGCAATCTATACACCATTTGTATTGATAGCTAATAAGTCAGCTAAGAAAAATGGAGAAGAATTAGTTAAAATAGACTACAAAGGTGGATGACAAAAATTCACATCAAAATCTTCAGTTAAAAAAGGTGGTAAATAATGAGCTCAGAAGTTGAAAACATTCAAGAACAAGAAGTAGTAATTATTTATTCAGAATGAAATAAGTTAGTTATTCCTTCTGCTGAAAAAAAACTGAAAAATCCTTTCAATATTTTGAAATATGGAACAGCTTTATTAATAGCAATCATTTCGCTAATATCTTTATGATTTGCAGCAAAATGACAAACATCTAATATGTTGTCTACTATTGGTATCGATGTTACTAAATGAAATGATTATCTTTCTACCGAAGACATCTTAGGTAATAAAGAATTAATTGCTTCTATATCTAAATTCCATTTATGAGATTTAAAAGGGGCTGTCTTAAACAAAGACGGTGTTCAAAGTTTAGTAGCTATAGGAATTCTATCTTTAATTTCATTGGTTCCACTTTTAATATTTAAAAACGGAACAGCTTGATCAATTGGTTCAATAACATTTTCTTGAGTATTATTAATTACAGTTATAGCTTTATTTGCTTTGGGATTAGCTTCTCAATCAAATGCTATAACAGTAAATACTATACCTTTAAATACAGTTGAAGTTGATAAGTTGAACAAACTAATCGCTGATAACCAAGCATTAATTATAATCCCTTCAGGAGATACGATGTTAACTCCTCAAGAACAAATAGCAAACAATATTATCAACAATAATATTAATGGTTATATTCAAGATAAAAACAATCTTTTATCAGGATTTATGAAAGAATTAAACGATTACTTAAATTTACTTTAATTTAAATAATATAAAACTCAAAACTTTAAAATTTGAGTTTTTTTTATGCATTTTTATATTATAATAAAGTTAATATTAAAATGAAAATTAGGAGACAAACATGGAAGAAAAAAAATACACTTATGAAGAATTAGGGCAAATAAGTTTTATGATTATTACATTTGCTGGAACAGCAAAATCAGATGCTATGTTAGCTATATATAGCGCAAAAGAAGGAAAGTTCGAAGAAGCTAAATTAAAATTAGAAGAAGCAGAAAAAAACATTATTGAAGCAGAAAAACAACATGCTGACTTAGTGCAACAAGAAGCTGCAGGAACAGAAATTAAGATACCTTTATTATTAATGCATGCTGAAGATCAATTATTATCAACACAAACATTATTGTTAATGGCTGAAGAGTTTGTTAGTTTATACAAAAAAATGGCAGAAAAGAAATAAGGTTACACATGTTAGGTATATCAGTTTACCCGGAAAAAGCAAAGAAACAAGAAATAATAGATTATATTAATCTTGCTGCTAAATACGGATTTAAAAGAGTTTTTACTTGTTTGCTTTCAGCAGAAGGTACTAGAGAAGAAATTAAAAAAGATTTTTATGAAATAATCACTACTGCAACTAAGCAAGGTATGGAAGTTATTTTGGATATTGCACCATCTGTTTTCTCGAAATTAAAGATTTCATATGATGATTTATCTTTTTTCAAAGAATTGGGTGCTACAGGAATTAGATTAGATGAAGGATTTGATGGTTTAAAAGAATCAACAATGACTTTTAATGAACATAATTTGGACATAGAAATAAATATGTCTTCAGGTACAAAGTATGTAGATAATATAATATCTTTTGCTCCTAATAAAAACAAATTAATTGGTTGTCATAACTTTTATCCAATGGAATACTCTGGACTTTCTTTAGAAACGTTTACTAAAACTTCACAACAGTTTAAAGATCTACACATTAGAAGTGCAGCCTTTGTAAATTCTAATAGTGCCAAACATGGTCCTTGACCTGTTATGGATGGTCTTTGTACATTAGAACTACACAGAAACATGCCAATAACTACACAAGTAAAGCATTTTATGATGATGGATTTAGTTGATGATATTATTATCGCCAACGCTTTTGCAAGTGAAGCTGAATTTAAAGCTATCTCTGAAATAAAAGACATCATTTCTTTAGATATTAAATTTGATAAATCAGTTACTGATTTAGAGAAAAAAATTGTTTTAGATGAACTACACGTTAATAGAGGAGATACATCTGATTACTTAATTAGATCTACACAATCAAGAGTTAAGTATAAAGCTGAAAACTTCAAACCATTAAACGTTCAAAAAGAAATTAAAAAAGGGTTTATAACTATTGGAAATGACAATTTTGGACAATATAAAGGTGAATTACATCTTTCTAAAAAGGATCACTTAGATGCTAAGGGAAGAAAAAATGTTATAGCTAAAATAGCTGATCATGATTTATTCTTATTAGACTTTATTAAGCCTTGAACAAAATTTGCTTTCAAAGAAATAAAATAAATATCTGCATAATAGATATTAAAATAACATCTCATTGAGGTGTTTTTTATTACGACTAAAGATATATGGTCTTAGAATATAAAATAATAACATAAAGAAAACATCTCATTGAGATGTTTTAGTTGATAACAATAAATTGATAATTGTGTCTTACTTGTTGTAGTGCTCAACAATTAATGATTCATTAATATCTGTATTCAATTCTTTTCTTTCAGGAAGTCTATCAAGTTTGAAAACGAAATCTTTTTCTAACTTAACTCATGCTGCTAATTCTTTTCTAGTTTTAGCATCTAAAATTTGAACGTTTTTTCTACTTCCTTCTTTTAAAGTAACGATATCTCCAATTGAAATTTGCATTGAAGGAATATCAGCTTTTTTACCATTAAGAGTAAAGTGTCCGTGATTAACAAGTTGTCTTGCTTGTCTTCTAGTTTCAGCTAATCCTGTTCTATAAACAAAGCTATCTAATCTAGTTTCTAGCATTTGCATAAAGTTAGTACCAGCTTGACCTTGTCTTTTTGAAGCTTTTTCAAAAGTGTTTTTAAATTGTTTTTCACTTATTCCATACATGTATCTTAGTTTTTGTTTTTCATACAAGTGTAAACCGTATTCAGAAACTTTAACTCTTTTTTGTCCATGTTGACCTGGAGCGTATTGACGACCTTTTCCTTTCGCGAATTCTTTACCGTTTTCTAAAATTGAAAAACCGTAACGACGTGATTTTTTAAATGATGATTTAATATATCTTGACATAATAGTACCTCTTTCTTGCATAACGAGGGATATACTCTTATCTAATTATTTAAATATAATGTTTTCGTTTTACAGCTAAAACTACTTACAAATCAATTTGAATTTAAATAATATTAAATAATATATATCTGCTGTGTTGTGCTTAATAATTTTATCATAAAAATTTAAGTTATTTTTGATTAATAATATTAGGTATTAATAACATTTGATATATAATAATGTTGATTTTATAATTGTATAAAATTAATATTAATTAAAAGGAAACACAATGAAAAATTTACCAAAAGACTTTATATTTTCTACTTCAACTTGTTCATACCAAATTGAAGGTGGAAGACTTAAAGGTGGAAGAACTCACTCTAACTGAGATAAGTTTACAATAGAAAATTATTACATACCACCAAAGGGTGCTGCTGAAAGAGAAATAGCTTCAATAGTTGATGCTGCTAACTATTATGAAAAATATGATTTAGATTCAACTATCATGAAAGAAATGGGAGTGAATGGTTTTGTTTATAATTTAGATTGAGCTAGAATCTTCCCTGATAATTCTGGAGTAGTAAATGAAGAAGGTTTAGATTTTTATGAAAATGCATTTAAATCATTAATAGCTAACGGTGTTAAACCAATCCCTATTTTATACCATTGAGATACTCCTCTTTGATTAGAAGAACAAGGAGGGACTTCTTCTCGTGCGTTTTTAGGAGCCTTTAGAGATTTCTCTAGAGCAATCTTTAAAAGGTTAGGTAAATATACTGATCTATGATACGTAAGTGATGAGAATTCTTCTTATACAGTAATGGGTTATTTAGATGATTACTTTCCACCTGGTAAAAAAGATCCAAAAGAATTTTGAAAAGCAATTTACTACCTTTCAATTTCTGGAGGTATTGCAAAACAAGAATTTGATCAAGCAATGCGTGATGGAAATATTAAAGAAGGTTCTTTACTAGGAATTGACCATGATTGAAACCCACCAATCCCTTATGATGAAAACGATAAAGATGATGTTGAAGCATGTGCAATTTTTAATGAATATAATTTAGATCTTTTCCTTGATCCAAATATGTTAGGTACATTCCCTGAATGTTTTTGAAGAGGAATTAAAGAACAAGGTTTAGAAAACATAGTTTTAGATGAAGATTTAGAAATAATGAAAAGCAATTTATTAAACTTGATTGGTTGAAATTATTATCGTCCAGCAATCATTGCTCACCCAAAAAGATTATCAGAAGGAATTGAATGACAAAACAAACCAGGATATTTCATTACTGATAAGGCAGCAATTGTTTATCCAAAAAATAATCGTTACACTGATTGAAATTGATTAATCTTACCAGAACAATTATCAATATCATCTCATGTGTTATGAGATAAGTATAAAGCTCCATTAATGATTTTAGAAAATGGTCTAGGTTATTTTGATCAAAAAACTGGTGGTATTGTTGAAGATAATTATCGTATCGATTATTTAAATGAACACCTAAGAGAAGTTCAAAAAGCTATTAATGAAGGAGTTAACTTTATTGGTTATTCTGCTTGAACATATTGTGATATCTTTTCGCCATCAGGTGGATACAGAAAAAAATATGGTTTTGTCGGAGTTGACTTTGATGATCCTAACTTTCCAAGATATCCAAAATCTTCAATGTATTGATACAAGGATGTTATCAAGAATTTAAGCACGCATGAAGTTGGTAAAATTGACTATGCTAAATATTCAAAAGAAGCAAAACTGAGTTTAGGTTCTCGAAAAGATTTGTGAAACAAATAAAATAATAATAATCATATTTTTACTTAATGTATCTAGGTTATTTCTTTGTGA
>CAMRCV010000033.1 GCA_947041065.1 uncultured Mycoplasma sp. | reverse complement strand
TTATGAAAGGAATATTTAATAAAAAAGGAGTTCAAACAATATTAATTCATTGCTCATCAGTAAGTCCGAAATGATCAGTGGAAATTTCAAAAGTACGAGGCATTTCAATATAACTTAAAAATTTAGTATTTTGAAAGGTGTTTGCACCAATACTTAATGTGCTATTAGGAATTTTTATAGATTTTAAAACTGAATTTGAAAACGCTTGATCACCAATAACTTCCAATTTTGATTTTGACTCAAATTCAACACTTTCTAAAATGCTTGTATTTTTGAAAGAGTCTTTTCGAATACCAATAATATGATTCGGGATTTCAATCGAGACTAAAATTTTATTATCTAAAAATGCAGAACTTATAGATGTCACATTGGGAGCCGTTTTTTTTCAATCACTCAAAGTTATTGTTGTTTTTTTATCTCAACCTAAAATTTCGGCAGCTTCTTTTGTTAAAACTGAGCCAATGTCTGGAATTCCAAGTCACTTTATTACATCTCATTGAGATTGAATAAATCCATAACTCGGAGTTTTAGTTTTTAAATTGTAATACATAGTAATGTCTGTTAAACTAGTTGTGTTTAAAAAAGCGTTTTTTGATATTGATATCACTGTCTCAGGAAGAGATATTTTTTTCAAGGCAATTAAACCAGCAAAAGCATTTTCCATGATTGTAGTCAAAGTGCTAGGAGTTTTTATTTCTTGAATATTAACACTTCCAGAGAAAAGGTTGGCATTAAGTATTTTTAATTCATCAGGTAAAACTACTGATATTAATTTACTATTATCAGATAAACCGAAATCTCCAATAGTCTTAACAGATTTTGGTAATACTAGATTTTTTATATTTGTTAAAGTTATCCCATATTCTTCAATTGTTGTTAATTTAGAATCTTGTTCAAATGTTAGTGTTGATAAAAGTGTTCCTTGGATACTTAAGGTTCCGATGCTCAAAACAGTCTTTGGAATTTCTAAAGATACAAGTTTATTATTTCCTATAAATGAACTATCCATACTTGTGATATTAGGAGCCATTGTTTTTCAATCACTCAAAGTTATTGTTGTTTTTTTATCTCAACCTATTGATTTAACAATATCAAGAGTTAATATTTTAGCGGTTGTTGCCATATGAACTCATTTTATAACATCTCATTGAGCTTGTCTAAAACCATATTTTAGAGTGTTATTTCCTTGGAAACTATAATTCATTGTAATATCAAGTAATTGTGCAGTTCCTGCAAAAGAATTAGCACCAATTGTTTGCACTGAACTTGGCACAATTATTTTCTTAATAGCTATCATATCTTTAAACGCATTATCACCAATAGTAATAATTGAATCAGGAATAATTATTTCTTTTATTTTTGATGATCCTTCTAATAAATTTGGAGCAATGACTGTAATGGTCGAAGGAATTACAAATGTTGTTAATGATTTATTTAAAGAAAAAGCTCCTTGATTAATTGTTGTTACCAAATTAGGAATTGCAATAGTTACGATTTTGGTATTACTGAATGCCAAGTTATTGATAGTTGTTAATTTTGAATTAGCTTGAAATGTTACTAATGCTAACTTAGAAGCGTTTTGAAAGGCGCTAACACCAACTTCAATAACAGTGGCCGGGATTTCTATTGATTGTAAAAAAGCGTTGCCTAAAAATGCTCCATTGATTGTTGTTACATTTGGAGCCATAGTTTCTCAATCGCTATATTTTATACCTGTTTTTTTATCTCAACCTATTGATTTAACAACATCAAGAGTTAATATTTTTGAAGTGGTTGCCATATGAACTCATTTAATTGCATCTCATTGAACTTGTGTAAAACCATACTTAACTGTATTATCTCCTTGTAAACTATAATTCATTGTAATATCATTTAAGCTGGTTGTGTTTTCAAAAACGCCTGCACCGATTGTGTTAACAGCTTGAGGAATAATTATTTTTTTAAGTTTTGTCATTCCTTTAAATGTATTGACACCAATTTGAATAACAGATTCAGGAATAATTAGTTCTTCCATAGATGTTGCATTCTCAAGCATATTATTGCTTAGTATTGTAATCTTGTTAGGTAATGTAATCGAAGTTAAATATGAATTATTTATAAAAGCTGAACTTTTTATATCTGTTATTGAATTAGGCAATATTAGATTGGTAATTTTTGTATTTGCAATTGCTTTAACTCCAATGCTATACATTTGAGAATCGGGAGCAAAAGTTATATTTGCTAAATTGATTGCAGAGTCAAATGTACTAGAACCAAATCACTCAATATTAGCTGGTATTTCAATAGATGTTAAAATATCATTACTTGTAAATGTACCTGACATTTCAGTAGCGTTTGGTAAATATGTTTTTCAATCTTCAAAAGTTATTACTGATTTTTTATCAAAACCAACAGAAGCAACAACCGCTTTATCTATACGAGTTGCATAATTAACTGAATAAACTCATTTAATTGCATCTCATTGGGTTTGTGTAAAACCATACTTAAGAGTATCGTCACCTTGAAAACTATAACTCATTGTAATATCAAGTAATTGTGTTGTTCCTGAAAAAGAATTAGCGCCAATTGTTTGTACTGAACCTGGCACAATTATTTTTTTAATAGTTGTCATATCTTTAAATGCATTATCGCCAATAGTAATAATTGAATCAGGAATAATGATTTCTTTTATATTAGATGATCCTTCTAATAAATTTGGAGCAATGACTGTAATGGTCGAAGGAATTACAAATGTTGTTAATGATTTATTTAAAGAAAAAGCTCCTTGATTAATTGTTGTTACCAAATTAGGAATTGCAATAGTTGCGATTTTTGTATTACTAAATGCTAAGTTGTTGATAGTTGTTAACTTTGAATTAGCTTGAAATGTTACTGATGCTAACTTAGAAGCATTTTGAAAGGCGCTAACACCTACTTCAATAACGGTAACTGGTATTTCTATAGATTGTAAAAAAGTGCTTCCTAAAAATGCTCCATTGATTGTTGTTACATTAGGAGCCATTTCTTTTCAGTCGTTCAGAGTTATCATTGTTTTTTTATCTCAATTTAATAATCCAATATTTTCTTGATTTAATATTTCATCAGCAATAGGAGTATAAGTTCATTTTATTAAATCTCATTGTTCTTGGGTAAAACCATAACTAGGAGTTACTGTTTTAAACTTAATATTCATTGTAATATCCTTCAACAAAGTCATGCTAGTAAAAGCATTGAGAGGAATTGAATTAATTTGATCACCAATAATAATTTTTTCCAACTTAGTCATTGCAAATGAATTTTGTCCTAAAGTTGTAATATTTTCTTGAATTTCAAATTCTTTAAGACCAGAATTTCAAAATGTATTATGATTTATCGAAGTTAACTTTGATGAAAGTTTAGCAGTTATTAGACCAGTGGTATTATGAAAAACACCTTGAGCCATAGATGTAACTGTATTAGGCATAATAAAATCAGTAATTCCACTAGCGAAAAACACTTCTTTTCCAAGAGAAACTAATTTTGAATTTGCCCCAAAAGTTACAGACCTTAAATTTGATGTACCATGAAAAACATTATTACCAATACTTGTTATTTTGTCTGGTATTTGAATTGATTTTAATGAATTATTATTTTTGAAAGAATCATTTTCAAGTTTTTCAGCATTTGGTAAATATTTTTCTCAATCTGCCAAAGTTATTACTTCTTTTTGATCAAAACCAACAGATTGCAAAACTTCTAAAGTTATGATTGTTGCAAGATTAGTAGGATAAACTCAATTAATTGCATCTCATTGGGTTTGTGAAAACCCATACTTTAGAGTATCGTCTCCTTGAAAACTAGAACTCATTGTAATGTCCATTAGAGATGGTGTGTTAGAAAAAGAATTTAGGCCTATAGATGTGACTGTGCTAGGAATAACTATTTTTTTCAATTCAATTAAACCTGAAAAGGAATTATCATGTATGGTTGTTAGACCTTCAGAAAGAGTTATATTTGTTTTTTTATCTCAACCCAATAATTTAACCACTTCTAAAGTTAAAACACTATTTTTGGATGTATTATTTTTTTCATAATTTGAAAGGGTAATTGTCTCTTCTTTTTTGCTCTCGCTACCATTCAATAAAACAACTGTACCTAAAAAAATTCCAGAAAAAATAGTTATTTTTAAAATGTTTTTAATTTTATTATTCATCTTAATCTCACTTCAAATAGGCCATTTTAAAAAATTATACATCAATTTTTTTGATTTGAAGAGCAGAATAAACCACAACAAAGAGTTGTATTATCATTATGAACCCCAAAGAACTTATTAAAGCAATAAATTTAACGTTCAAATCAACCGGTGTTCAAACAATAGAATTTCATTGAGCATCAGTAAATCCAAAATGGTCAATATAAGTTTCTAATTTATTAGATATTCGAATATCTTTTAAAAATTTAGTATCTTTAAATGCAGAATCGCCTATCAAAATAACACTATTAGGGATTTCAATAGACTTTAAAGCAGAATTAGAGAATGCTTCATTACCAATAAATTGTAATTGAGAGTTTTGTTCAAACATTATTTTTGTTAAAGATTCTGTATTTTTAAAAGAATTTAATTCAATACTCAAAATACTATTTGGAATTTCAATATAAGTTAAATTAATATTGTTAAAAAATGCAGAATTGATTATTGTTACATTAGGAGCCATTTCTTTTCAATCATTCAAAGTAATTGTTGTTTTTTGATCTCAACCTAATAATTGAATAATTTCCATAGTTAAAATATTTTCATTAGTTGAATAATAAATTCAATTAATGTTATCTCATTGGTTTTTTGTAAATCCAAAATTCTCAACTTCTGTTTTAAAATTATGTCCCATCGAAATATTATTTAAATTTAAGTTATTACCAAAAGAATCAAAGTATATTGTTGTAACAGATTTAGGTATATCAATTGATTGTAAGTTTGTTCCAAAAAAAGCTTGATGACCAATATTTTTCAATTGAGAATCAGGTTCAAAAACCACAAATTCTAAAGATGTTGCATTTTGAAAAGAATTAATTCCAATATCTAAAATATAACTAGGAATTTCGATAGAAGTTAAAAGTATATTGTCAACAAAAGCATTATCAATTGTTGTTATATTAGGAGCTACTTCTCTTCAATCTTCCAAAGAGATTGTTGTTTTTTGATCTCAACCCAACGAAACAACAACATCTTTTGTTAAAGATGAGTCTCATTTAATTAAATTTCATTGGTCTTGTGTAAAACCATATTTTTTAGCATCATTTCCTTGTAACTTAATATTCATTCTAATGTCTGTTAAATTAAGAGTTTGTTTGAAAGCTGTTGAATTAATACTAACAACTGAAGGTGGTAAAACAAGTTTTTCAATACCTGAATACCCAAATGCATTCATTTCAATTGAAGTAATTGTTTCAGGAATAACAACTTCTTTAAGTAAAGGAGTTGTTTCGAATAAACCGGTTGAAATACTTGTTAACATCGGAGGTAAAACAACCGATGTTAAAAAAAGACATTGAGAAAAGACACCTTGACTAATTTGTTTTACGCTTGGGGGTATAATAATTGAAGAAATTTTGGTGGCTCTAAATGCATCAAAACCTAACGTCGTTAAGTTGGAACCATTGAACTTAATTGTTTCTAAATTACTCGCAGCACGAAAAGAATTGTCCTCAATTCTTGTGATTGATTCAGGAAATTCAATAGATTCCAAAATTTTATTTTCATTAAAAGCCCCTCGAATTGTAGACGCAAGCGGTAAATATGTTTGCCAATCTTCTAAAGTTATTATCTTTTTTGTATCAAAACCAACAGATTGTAAAATTTCTAAAGTTATAATTGTTGCATCACTAACTACATAAACTCAGTTAATTGCGTTTCATTGAGCTTGTGTAAAACCATACTTTGCAGCACTGTCAATTTTTAAAGAAGTAGGCATTGTAATATCGGTTATTTGATTTCCTGCTA
>CAMRCV010000032.1 GCA_947041065.1 uncultured Mycoplasma sp. | reverse complement strand
TAAATCATCATATAAATGAGAAAAATCAAATAATTATTGCTTCTGATAAAGAACCTGAATTATTAGGAGGATTTGAAGAAAGATTTATTACCAGATTTCAAGGGGGTTTAACTCTAGAAATATCACATCCTTCATATGAAGATTTGATGAATATTTTAAAAGTTAAATTATTAAAAAATAATATTAACCCAGCAGAATGAGAAGATGAGGCTTTAAAATTTATTGTGAGAAACCATTCAAATTCTATTAGAAATTTAGAAGGAGCTATTAATCGTATTAAATTCCATGAAGATGAAATTGGTAATATCAAATATACTCAACAAGTAGTTGGTAAAATATTTTCTTCATTAAAGCAACAAAAAGAAAATATTACCAAAGAAAGAATTGTTGATACTGTTGCCAAATATTATAGTTTGACTAGAACAGAATTACAAAACAAAAGCAGACGAAAAGATATTGTTTTAGGAAGACATATTTCTATGTGATTAATTAGAGATATATTAGGATTAACTTATAAAGAAATTGGCGTGTTCTTCAAAAATAGAGATCATTCAACTGTCCTTATGGCCATTGAAAAAATAGAAACTCAAATGAAGATGAATGATGCGATCAAGTCAGCTCTTAAAAAATTGAAACAAAAAATTGAATTCATTACATAAAGATTGTATACGTTAAATAATAAAGCAAAGCTGCTAACACAATTGCAAACACTCAAACAATTGATGATATTTTATAAAATCTAGTGTACTTTCTTATGCTTTTATTTTGATTTGTAAGATTTTCATAAGAAATAATTCTCTTCACTTTAGTATATTTGTCAATTCTTTTTTCACCAATTCAAACCGTGACAAGCAAAAATGCAGAAATAATTGTGGGTACTATAAAAAACAATAAGGTTGAGAGAAGAGAGAAGATTTTTGAGATATCAATCAAAGGTCCATATTTTGTATCGAATAATTGTTCATATATTTGCGTTTGAAGCCATTGTGTGGTCCCTGAGCCACCTGGAGTGGGTGAAAGAACATTAGCAGCTCCGATAATTGCGAATCCAATTATAAAGTTTATATATTGTCCACCTCATAGTTGGTTGTTAGGTTTCATTAAACCTGTGGTAATTGCCAATATTGCTCCAAGGTTGACGAAATAAGGAAGCATTCTTCAAAATATAAATTCTAAGGTTAATCCAAAGTTTTTAAATATCATAAAAGAACTTGTTCTAATTTTTAAAAATGCATATTGAAAAGAAGCGGCCTTTAAACTAGAATCTCTCGAAACAATAAAAGGATTAAATTCAGCTAATTTAATTCAAGATTTAATAAATAGCGATTGAGCTTTTTTTGAAAATGAAAAAACACCTATAAAAGTGGCGGCAATAACATTACTTAAAAATCCAATTAAAACCATTATCATGATAATCGTAGATTCGGCTGAACCTGAAAATAAAATATCACTATAAGAAAATAACCCCATAGGAAT
Organism: uncultured Mycoplasma sp.; assembly: GCA_947041065.1. Lineage (GTDB taxonomy): Bacteria > Bacillota_I > Bacilli_A > Mycoplasmatales > Metamycoplasmataceae > UBA710. Next base: position 4,559 of record CAMRCV010000032.1, on the reverse strand, counting down.
AAAAATTAACGATATTAAAGCTCCAACCACTTGATATAACAAAGAAGATGCTAGGAAGGTAGCAATTAATGATTCTCTTTCAAATGATTTTCTTTTTAAGTACCAATACGAAGCAATATCTCCACCAACAGATAATGGCGTGATATTAGAAATAACTACAGCAATGCTTGAACTAACAATTAAATGTCTAATCTTGACTTTTTGTCCTTGTACTTTTAACATTCGACCAATTAATATCGAATTACAAATTATAGGAAACATAAACAACAATAAAATTAAAGGCAATAAAAACATTAACAAATCATTAGACTTAAGAAGTTCATTTATTTTTGCAAATATAGTTAAGGCGCCTTCGTTTCCACTATAAAGAGTAGTGAATAAAATTACAAAAATAGTAATAAAAATAGCAATGAAAATAAAGTATTTCAAAAAGTCTTTTCAATTAAATGTTTTTTTTACATAATCATCTTTAAATAATTTAATAGCTTCTAATATTTTTTTTTCCCTAACAATCAAGTTCATATAATTATCATTTTTATCCAAAGGAATTATCTTCTTGAACTTCTTATGTTCTGTTGGTTCGATTTGTTTTTTTTCAATAAAATTTAAAGATAAATATATCTTTAATAAATTAGTTCTTTTAGAATGTACAAAAGAAACTTTAGTTTTATCTTCCAAGATAGCTTTGAATATTTTTATGTTATTGTTGTTAGTGTTTATTTTTTCAAATCTAATGATTTTTTGGCCTGCTAACTTCATATCTTTTGCAGTAATGTTAAAAAATTTTTTAACAGTAATGTCGTCAATAATTTGTTCATTTGTTGAATGTCTAAACACTCCGTATTCTTTAATTATTTCAACCATAATATCATAAAGTGTTTTTTTCTCTTGTTTAAAAAAAGAAATCATTTCTAAAAATATTTGTAAATTATAAAAAGGATCAGAAATATAATTTGATTGTCCATTAGAAATAAAATAATTGGTTCCATTAGTAGCAAAAAACATATCAGAACTTAAATCTTTATTAGTATAAAGTTCTGAATAAAATGTTTGATATTGTTTCATTTCTATTTTGTTTTTTTTTGCCATGACAGAAATTAATTCACTAGTACCAATATCGCCCACAATATATTTATTTTCAAAAAAATTTATATCGTGTTTGACGTATTTTGTTTGATAATATAAATAAATTGTTGCTAAGTCATTTAAGTTAAAAAATTTATATTGTTTTTTATGACGAATTGCCATTTCAAAATAATTATTACCAGGCAACAAACTGATAGCAACATCGTGTTTTCTTTTTATAGAACTAAAGATAGCTTTTTTAATATTTTTATTTAAATTAGGATTTCTAGTTTTGCTTTCGTTATATAGTATTTTATTTCTAGAAAGATATTTCTGAATGATTTCAGAATTCATATTGTAACTATTGTTAATTGAAACAGAAAGGTTAGATAAATCTTTTTCTTTAGGTAATGTAGCAATATATTTTTCAACATCAAACAAAGGTAGAACATCAATCTTTTCATCATAAATATTCATATTTAAATCTAAAGTATTATAAATATTACTATTAAATGATATTGATTCATTTGTAGAAAATAAAGCACCTTGATCATTAAAAAAACTAATTGATAAAATATTTTTGTGTGAGCGGTGTAAAGAGAAAGAAACCATTCCGCCAAATGATGTATCAAGATTAGAAAAATTAGCGCCAAAATTAGAAATTTCATTAACAGATGTAAAAAATACTTTTATTTCATTTGATTTTAAATATGAAGCAAAAACTTGAGAAAATACTTTAGCATCAAAGTTACCATCACTAACAACAAGGAAAGAATTATTCTGAATATTATTAGTTTTTAAAAAAGAAACATATTGATCACCAATATTGGAAATTGTTAAATCATTAATAAATCCTGAAGAGGTATTTATTTCAGAAATAATCTTGCCGTTAATCATATCTAACGAAGAATCTATTTGGTTTAAATGTTCTTTAGAAGATGTAATTTTTTGTAAAGATTTCAAAATAACATTGACATCATTATTTTTTACATTAATTTTTCCAAGAGAGTCATTATTCATTTAATAATTATAAATTATTTAATGACAAAAAAAGAGAAATAAAAAAATAACCTCACAGTTTTATTTGCTTGGTTATTTTTAATTTTATTATTTTATTGGTATCAATTGAAAAATTGGGTCTCCTATTTCAATATTGCCTTTTTTGGCTAATATTTCAACTTTTCTCCCTTTGATTGTTTCATTCAATACTAGAACAGGACTAATGTTAGAAGTTGCTAAAAGTTTTAATTTATCAACATCAACATCAACGATACTATCGCCTTTTTTAACCTTGCTACCAGTTTTAACATATGGTGTAAATATTTCTACTGGTTCGCCGTTTTCTTGCACTCCTATAGAATCAATTCCTAAGTGGATCATAATACTTGTTCCACCAACTGAATTAATTACATAAGCGTGTCCTCCAGGAAAGGCAAGTTCTACTTTTCCATCTATCGGAGAGACAACGTTAGTGTTGTTTGTAATAATTCCAATTCCATCACCAATCATTTTTTCTGAAAATGTTTGATCAGGAATATCTTTTAAACTAACTACCTTACCGGCAATTGGTGAATAAATAATTATTTTTTCATTACTATTCTCCACAGGGTTATTGTCATTATTTGATACTGATTCATTTAAGCTATTAATTTCTGAAAATAATTTTGATTCTAATGAAGCATCGTTTTTAATGTCTTCTTGAATTTTGATTATTTCATTTTTTATTAAATCGGCTCTTGAACCAAAAATCGCATATACTGATTGAGCAGATGGCTTAATAACTCCAGCGGCTCCCAATTCTATTAATCTATCACGATTAACAATATCTTGTTCAACAATTTGAATTCTTAACTTTGTAATACATGCATCAGTATTTTTAATATTACTTAATCCACCATATGCTTGAATTACATTAAGCGCTAATATTCTATTGTCTGATAGAGTGCTATTTTTATTTCTAAAATCTTCTTTAGTAAATAATTTTACATTTTCTCCTCTTCCAGGTGTTCCTATATTGAATTTTTTGATTGCTCATAAAAAGAAGAAGTAATATATAGGAACATAAGCCACTCCAATTAAGAGTGAAACTCATGCATTAGAACCTCCTGGTATCTGAACTCCACCATAAATGATTCAATCTAATGCTCCACCTGAAAATGTCATTCCAATATGTGGCGCAATAGAAGGAAACATTAATCCTATTCATACCATAAATCCAAATGATAAGGCTGCAAATAGACAGTGAAAACCTCAGAATAATCAAGGAGCTAAGAACAAGAATGTAAATTCAATTGGTTCTGTAATTCCTGTTAAAAATGAAGTTGCTCCGGCAGATGCTACAAGAGAAGCTGCCATTTTTCTATTTTCTTTTGGTGCTGCAGTTACCATCGCAGCTGCTGCTGCAGGTAACCCAAACATCATGAAAGGATATTTACCTTGCATGTATTGTCCAGCGTTAACACCAGCTGAACCGATTGATCCAGTTGCTGTTAATTTATTAAAGTGATCTGAGTATACTGTTGTTGTAAAATCACTAAATTGAATTGTGCTAGTAGATATTGATCCACTTGCATCTACAATATCAATTTGTCTTCCTGCTAAAAATGAATTTAGAAAGGCTCAAATTTGTTGGTCACCTGAATAACTTTCTTGAATTGTTTGACCAGGATTTAATTCCATAGCTAATTGTAATCATGTTTGACCAGATTTTAAAGCTGCTCCATTAACAATTGCTAAATCATTTAAATCTAAAAATCCTCCCACACTTGAATATCAAAGTGGTGAGTAGAAAGCGTGGTGTAATCCAAATGGAACTAATGATCTTTCGATATATCCAAAAATGAAGGCATTAAAACCATACATATTTGATCCAAGTGCTCCACCTAAAATATTAAATAACATACCAATTAATGGTCACACCATTAATAACAATAATGTTATTGGAAATAATGCTGCAAATGTTACTACAGGAATAAATCTCACTCCTGAGAAAAATCCTAAAATTGGTGGCATTTGGATATCTTTGAATTTGTTGTATAAAAATGCTACAGTAAATCCAACTATAAACCCTCCAAAGACCGAGGTTTGTAATTGGTGTATTCCTAATACAGATCCAAATAAGGAACTAGGTAATCCATATTCGGAGAATCCTAATGATCCTGCTTTGTAAAAAAGAATGTCATAACCTTCTCCATTTTTCACAATAAGAGATGCTTGAATTCCTGAAAATACTAAAAATCCTACAAGAGCCGACAACCCTGCCGCTCCTGCGTCCTTAGTAAAGGCTATGGCTATGGCTATAGCAAATAAAACTGGTAACGCACCAAAGATAACATCTCCAGGTAATTTGATAAAGTTTCCTAAAACAATTAACCCTTCAATACCAGCATTGGCACCTTGTGTAGCTATCGTGGCACCTATTCCAAGAAATAATCCTGCAATGGGTAACATTGCAATGGGTAACATTAAACCCTTGGATAATTTTGCAATGAATT
>CAMRCV010000031.1 GCA_947041065.1 uncultured Mycoplasma sp. | reverse complement strand
ACTAAGTTTTGCCTCATCACCATTTGCAATTAATTTAGCTTCATTAATTTCTTCTTCAGTTATATCTTGTCTTTTGTAAAAAATACTATTATCAACATAAGAGTTTGTTCCGTTGTCATTTTGAACTTTTAATATTTTTTTAATTTCTGAATCTTCAGCTAATTTAAATGATGTTTTTCAAACTCATTGTAATTGTAACTCGCCCTCTTTTTTTAAACTTAGTTCGATTTTCATATCAGTAATTTTATTTAATTCTTTTTCAAAAATTTCATATTTGTTTAATCCATCTGTTTCTGCAGTTTTAATAGAATCATCAATTAACTTTTTCAAGGCATTAACACCGATTTCTCTCTCTCCAATTGCGTTTATAGTTTCTACCTTGTTATCAACAATGTCTACAACACTATTTAATGAATTAAAAATTGAAATAAAAAAGTATATTCTTAATTTTTCTTGCATTAATTGATTACGGGCAATTTCTTCAGTAATAAATGAATTTATTTGTTCAGTTGTTTTTGAAATAAAAGCGTTTGTTCCCTTTTGATTATTTAGTAAATTAAAAATATTGTTGAAAGCACTCTTGTTGTTCGCTTTAAAAACAGTAGTTTCTAATCTAACAGGAGAATCTTCTGTTGTTTGACTACAAGAAGATAAGAACATTACTGGCAAAATAGGAGCGGTTAAAATGGACAAAAACATTTTTTTAATTTTCAAAACAACACCCCTAATTAATAATTAATAAATTATACCATAAAAATATTTTGTCTATTTTCAAAATATTTTCAATATAATTCCAATATATGGGTTTTTTCAAAAAAATAAAAGATAGATTATTTACTTTAAATGCTGGTGATTCAGAAGAAAAGAAAAAGTCTAAAATAGTAATTGATAAACCAAAAGTTATCTTGAAGCAAGATCCTGAAAAAGAAGCTAAAAAAATTGCAAAATTGCAAGAAAAATTAGATAAAAAAGAAGAAAAACTTCGATTAAAAACATTATCAAAAGAAAAAAAGATTAATAAATACGTTTCTGGATTATCTAAAAGTGGAAATAATTTTAGTAAAAAAATCATCGAATTACAAAATAAGCACAATGAAATAGATGATAACTTTTTTGAAGAATTAGAAGAAATATTGATTATGTCAGATATTTCAGTTAATCTTGTATTGACTATTATTGAGGAAATTAAAAAAGAAGTAAAAACAGAAAATGTAGTTGATAGAAGTTTGATTAATGAAATAATTGCCGATAAAATGTTTGTTATTTATGCTAATCAATCAATTGTAGATACTACTCTTAAAATTTACAATGAAGGATTAAATGTTTTACTTGTTGTTGGTATTAACGGATCTGGAAAAACAACTTCAATTGCTAAAATTGCTAATAAATTAATACAAGAAGGAAAAAAAGTTTTAATTGCAGCGGCAGATACATTTAGAGCTGGTGCTGTTGAACAGTTAAAAATTTGAGCAGATAGAGTTGGCGCTGATATAGTTCTTCCTGAAAAAGAAGGGGCTGACCCATCTTCTGTAGTTTATAAAAGTTTAGTTTTAGCAAAAGAAGGTTCTTATGACGTTCTAATAGTAGATACTGCAGGAAGATTGCAGAACAAAATTAATTTAATGAATGAACTTGCTAAGATGAATGGAATAATTAAAAAATTTATTCCTGAAGCTCCACATGAATCTCTTTTGGTTTTAGACGCAACAACAGGGCAAAATGGAGTTTTGCAAGCGCAAAGCTTTAAAGAAGTGACACCTTTAACAGGGATTATTTTAACTAAAATGGATGGTACTTCAAATGGAGGAATTATTTTATCTATCAAAGATAAATTAGACATGGATGTTAAATTAATAGGGTTAGGTGAAAAAATAGATGATTTGCAAGAATTTGATTTAGATGCATATATTTATGGTTTGACAAAAGGTCTAATGACGAATGAATAAAACTCAAGAAAGAGAAGAAATTATTAAGGCATTTTTGGAGTATGACTTTGTTTTAACACAAAATCAAAAACAAATAATGCACCTTCACTATATTGAAGATTTGTCTATGGGAGAAATATCTGAAATAGTTGCAACAACTAGAAGCGCTGTTTTCGATGCAATAGATAAGTCTCGTAAAAAGTTGAAACCATTTATAAATTACAAATAAAACAAACTTTTTATATTATAATTTAAAAAAACTAAAGGGTGCATAAATGAAATATAAGAGAATATTATTAAAACTATCAGGAGAATGACTAGCAAATAAAGAAAAATCTCTTTCAATTGATTATTCGTTAATTGATAATATCGCTATTCAATTAAAAAAAATAAAAGAACAAAATATTCAAATAGCAATTGTTATTGGTGGAGGAAATTTTTGAAGAGGAGCAAGTGCTGAGAAAAACGGTATTCCTAGAAATAGAGCCGATTATATTGGTATGTTAGCAACTATAATGAATGCTTTAGCACTTCAATCAGGTTTTGAAAAACACGGATTAAAATGTAGAGTTCAATCTGCAATAACAATTGATCCAAAAGTTGCAGAAAATTACATTACTGAAAAAGCTATTAAATATTTAAATTCAGGAGAGATAGTTATTTTTTCAGCCGGAACTGGGAGACCTTATTTTACAACAGATACTGCTGCCACTTTGGTTGCTTCTGAAATTGAAGCAGATATTATTTTATTAGGTAAAAATCAAGTAAAAGGTATTTATGATTCAGATCCTAACATTAACCCTGATGCAAAAAGATATTCAGAAATTTCTTATGATGAAATTTTAGCTAAAAACTTAAAAGTTATTGATGCTACAGCTGCAACAATGGCAAGAGATAACGATATTAATTCTTTAGTTTTTGATATTGGAGAAAAAGATTCAATTTTAAATGTTTTAAACGGCAAAGGTTTATTTACAAAGGTTTCTAAATAATGGAATATGAATTATATGAAATGGAATTAATCAGTGATTTAAATGAAACATTAGTATTTATTGATAAACAACTTTCGCGTATTTCTACATCAGGAGCTAACCCACAATTAATTAATAATTTGAATATTTTATATTATGATGAATTAACTCCAATTGGCGAACTTTCTTCAATTACAATTCCAGAACCACAACAATTATTGGTAAAGCCTTTTGATAAAGAAACTTCAAAAGATATATATAAAATGATTGAAAAACAAAATTACTCTATATCTCTTGTTGACGAAGGACATCAAATAAGAATTATTTTTCCTTTGTTAACAACGGACAAAAGAAGAGAATCAGTTAAGCAACTTTCTGTAGCAAAAGAAGCTGCAAAAGTAAAAGTAAGAAACGCAAGACAAGCAGTTTTAAAATTAATGAAATCTGATGAAGAATTAAGTGAAGATGTTTTAAATGACTTTAAAATTAATGTTCAAAAAAGTGTTGATCATTACAATGGTTTAATTGATAAAAAAATCAAAGATAAAGAAATAGAACTCATGAAATTGTAAGGAGAGTAATGAATGTTAATTAAAAAGTTAAATCCCGTAGCAAAAAAATCACTTTTTGCACTTGTAATCGCAATAATTTGTGTAACTTTAATTACATTAATTTATTTTTTAGAAACCCCAGGAAAAATTTTAGGATTAACAGTTTTTTCTTTGATTGCAATTTTTACTACCTTTGAATTTTGTAAATCATTTGCAATTCCTAATTGAACAAAATTTTTGATACCACTATCTGCCGTCTTTATAATGATGACACCTTTTAGCACAAATTTTATAGACTTTATAAAGACGCCAAATGATCAATTAACAGAATTAGGGGAAGCCTCTAAATTTCCGGATATTTTTAAACAATTAATACAAGAACAATTTCAATTTTCTGTCGCTACAATTCCTGGTATTGGTTTCCCAATAATATTTATTATCATTTTAATACCTTGTTTATTTATTAAAGATAAATCAAAAATAATACCAAGTTTTTTAGCATTATTTATAGGAATTATAATGATTACATTTTCAATAAAATTTCTATTATATTTTATTATATTACAATTCTCTTTAACATTAGTTTTAATAACATCTGTTGTTTTTGTGGATACATTTGCTTATTTTGGAGGGAGACTGTTGGGTAATAAAATATTCAAGAAAAAATTAGCTCCTAAAATTTCTCCTAACAAAACTATAGAAGGAGCAATCGTTGGTTTTCTAGTATCATCATCATTTTTATTTTTAATATTTGGTTTAAATTTTGCACAAATACCAGGCGGAATTAATTTTGGAAAATTGAGTGTTGATCCATTAGTTTTATTATTAGTTATCCCCATTGCAATTCCTCTTGCTGCTATTGCTGGAGATTTATTGTTTTCTTTTATAAAAAGAAAACTAGAGATAAAAGATTTTTCAAATTTAATCCCTTCTCATGGTGGAGTATTAGATAGGTTTGATTCCTTGATTTTAGTTTTTTTTGTTTTAGCATTTTTTATGTCTTTTGCATAATATTACAATATATTTTATATAATAAAAATTATGAACAATGCATTTATTAATTTTTGTAAAGAGATAAAATATACAATTCCTGAATACCTTATGGAATCAGAAATTTTAAGTGCGGTTTTAAATAATAATAAATTTGATATTAGTATTAATTTTTTTTCTATACCAGCTATTAAAGATTTACAAATGTTTATAAATAATATGAAAAGTAATTTTGCATTTGAAGTAAATTTTAAAATCACTTACATGAATAAAAATTACACCTTACAAAACATTCATGATTATTTATTATTTTCTTTTAGTGTTTTACAAAATGAAGTAATAGCGAATATTATTTACAAATCAGATTTAAATTTTGATGATTTTAAAGACTTAAAAATTAATGTTCATTCAAGTAACAAGCTAAGGATTTTAAAAGCTAAAAAAGAACAAATGATTGATAATTTAAAAGTTTTTGGATTCGAAGGCTTTGATATTGTTTTTATTGATTTATCTTCACATGCATTAATTGAAAAAGATTTGGAAAAAGAAATCGAACAAGAAAAAGAATTATTAAATAGTGTTGCAAGTAAAAAGACAAAGACAGAAACAAATGTTAATAGTAAAAACATGTTAATGAATAAATCAATGGGGAAAAAATACTTTGCCATGAATATGGAAGAATTTTATAATTCAGAAGAGACCAATTATATTTTTGAAGGTGTGGTATTTAAAAAAGAATTATTCAAAACCAAAACAGGAATGCATATTTTGACTCTTGCAATTACAGATTATTCAGAAGCCGTCACTATCAAAAATTTTATTCGTAATGAAGCAGATTTATCTCAATATGAAAAAGTTGATATCGGTGTAAAGATAAAAGTTTTTGGTGAAAAAACAATTGACTCGTTTACATCTAAGGCAATTTTAAATTCTCGAAAAATGGAAATTTTAGATGATCAAGCCAAGCAAGAAGATGACGCCAAAGTTAAAAGGGTAGAATTGTCTATTAGAACTTCCATGAGTGCGATGGATGGTTTTAAAAAACCAGAAGAATTTTTAAGGCATGCCAAAACACTTGGACATAAAGCAATTGGAATAGTTGACTTAGAAAACATTCAAGCATTTCCTAATTTTTATCATGATGCTAAAAAAATAGGTATCAAACCAATTTATGGTTCTACCTTTAATGCGATTGATAAAAATAACAAGTTTGTTGTTAATGCCAATAATAAAATTATTAAAGATGAAACCTATATTGTTTTCGATTTAGAGACTACAGGTCTTTCACCTAGGTTTGATGAAATTATTGAATTTGGTGGAGTGAAAATTGAAAAAGGAATTATTACTGATAAGTTACAATTCTTCATTAAGGGAGAAAAACCAATATCAAGATTTACGACAGAACTTACTGGAATTACTCAAGAAATGGTTAATGGTGGTATTTCCGAAAAAGAAGGTACTCAAAAAATTATTGATTTCATTCAAGACTTTACATTAGTTGCACATAATGCATCTTTCGATCTAGGCTTCCTAAAAGAAAAGATATTTAAATATAAATTACAAGAATTAAAAAATCAATGAATAGACACTTTAGCAATTGCCAAATTATTAATTCCAACATCTAAGTCATATAGATTAGAAATAGTATGTAAAAAATATGCCGTTAATTACAATACAGAAATAGCTCATAGGGCAGATTATGATGCAGAAGTACTTTCGCTAATTTGATTAAAATTCATTAGTGATTTATCTTTAATTAAGATTAATACTTTTCAAGAACTATCTGATCTAGA
>CAMRCV010000030.1 GCA_947041065.1 uncultured Mycoplasma sp. | reverse complement strand
AGTTTTAAGAGCTGCCAGAAACTTTTTTGATGCCAATGGATTTTTAGAAATTGAAACACCCATTCTTTCCAAATCAACTCCAGAAGGTGCAAGAGATTATTTAGTACCAACCAGAACAGATGGTAAATTCTTCGCCCTTCCTCAATCACCACAATTATATAAACAACTTTTAATGATTTCAGCTTTTGAAAGATACTTCCAAGTAGCAAGAGCATTCCGTGATGAAGATATGAGAAAAGATCGTCAACCAGAATTTACTCAACTTGATGTGGAAATGTCTTTTGTTGATGAAGAAGAATTGTTTTCAGTAATGGAAAATCTTTGAGTAGACATTATGGCCGTTGTGGATTATAAATTAAAACCAAAGTTTGAAAGAATGTCATTCCAACACGCAATGGATACTTATGGTTGTGATAAACCAGACTTAAGATTTGATTTAAAACTTTTAGATGTCTCAAATATTTTTAAAAATGTTAAATCAGAAATCTTCCAAAAAGAAGTAGTTAAAATGTTGAACTTTGAACACCCCTTATCTTCAAAAGAAATTAAAGTTCTTGAAGAAATCGCTTTAAAAAATAAAGCTGAAAAAATCATTGCTATTAAAATTGCTGACGGGAAATTTAATGAAAATAATTTAAACACTATTATTACTAATGAATTAAATGAAATTATTAAGAAGTTTAAAATTACTAATTCAACATTAATCTTTGTTGCTGATAAATTAGAAAATGCAAACCAATCACTTGGAGCTATTAGAACTAAAGCTAATGAACTATTTAATTACGCTAATGAAGATGAATATAAATTCGTCTGAATTGTTGATTGACCTTTATTTGAAGAGATTGATGGAAGAATATCTTCAATGCACCATCCATTTACCCACCCCACAACTGAAACTTTAAAGTATTTAGATAAAGAACCACTTAAAGTAAATGCAAGAGCATATGACTTAGTTTTAAATGGTTATGAACTATCTTCAGGATCAATTAGAATAAACGATCGTGAATTACAAACACAAATCTTCAAATCTTTACAATTATCAGAAGAACAAATAACATCACAATTCGGATTCTTTTTAGAAGCCTTTAAATATGGAGCGCCTCCACATGGTGGTATTTCATTTGGAGTAGATAGAATCTTAATGATTTTATCAAAATCTAAATCAATCAGAGATGTTATGGCTTTCCCTAAAAATGCCAATGGAATTGATGTAATGTCTGAATCACCTTCAAGAGTAACTGATGAACAATTAGCAGATTACAACATTAAACAGAAAAAGTAATTTTGTTAAATTTATTCAAGAAAATTATATTTTTACCTTAAAAAATTATTTAATAAAAATTTCACCGATTCTTTATCTAATATTTCTTTATGTGTAAATAAATATTCTTCATTTTTATATTTTAAGAAAGAAATATGAAAATTTCCAAAAATTAAATTAATTTTTTGACCATTATTCTCTTTGTAAGTTTTAAACAAATCATCAAAAATCTTTGAAGAAAACCCTGGAAGAATAGCGATTAAATGCTCTTTATCGGTATTGGCAATACGTTTTTCAAAAACAAGTATCAAGAGTGTATCGGTTATTATTAAAGGAAAAAATTCATGAAAAATTATGTTATTTTTCAGAAGAGTTAATGATATTTCTTGAGTATTAGTCAAATTATTTGTTGGAATTTTGTTAATAGAATCAAAATTAATATATCTTTCATGAATAAATTTAAAAATATCTTTATCCATAATTTCTTTTTTTAAATATTCTTTCCGCATATTTTTAATCAAAATTGTTGAATCTAATTTTTCTTTTAAGTCATTTATTTTAATTTTAGATCCTCAATATTCAACATCAATTATTCTAACGAAAATTTTCTCATTATCTTGTGCTCTGCAATATATTTCATCATCATTAAGAAGGTGAGTCAAGGGGTTTCTATATATATGACTCAAAACTGCTAAAGACATCATTTTATCTAATGCATATTCGAAGTTATAATCATTCCTTTTATCTTTTAAATAAGGAACATTGTTAAACTCATAATATGTTTCATATCCTTGCTTGTGTATAATTTTATTCATATTTCAATTTTTAAAACAATCTTCATAAAATTCAAAATATTCTTTAAATTTATCATAATAATCTTGAAATTCTTCATTTTTCTTAAGTCTTTTAAGAGAGGTATTTAAAGAAAAGTAGCCACCCTTCATTCATTTATTAATTTTATCGTTTTTTTCAATATCTAACATTGTTATGCACGTCTCGTATGAATTTCTGATTGATAACCATGCAACATCAAAATACCCCTTTTCATATAATTGAATTGAATTGAAAAGCAATTGTGTTATTTCAACATAAAAATTATCATTATAACTTAACATTGTTTGAAAACTTCTTATTTGAAATAAAAGAGCAAGAATTTCTTCCTTGTTATTTATCTTTGTCTCAACTAAAACATTTTTAAATTCTTTTTCTAAGCTTCGAGGTTCATCTTTTTGTTGTTTTATTTGCATAATAAAATTTTATCACTTTCAAAAATATAGCTTTTTATTTTTACAATAACTTAGTTATTATCTTTAATAACATTTTCACAAATATAGTTTATAAGTTTGTCAGTACGTTTTTGAATATCTTTAAATCCTCACGATGTTTTTCTAGAAATATCAATATCAGGATATTTAGGATTATTATATAAAGGTGATGTGTTTGCCTTATATGTTATTTGTTTATCTGAAAAAATTTTATTACTTGCAGATGCGTTCTTCTCTTTGTTTAGTATAAAATAATTACCCAATTGCTCTAAATTTCTTTCTTTATTATTTTGGAATTCTTCTTCATTATATAATGATTTCTTCTTCAATTCTTCTTCTCAAAGAGTTGAAGTTTGAGGCAATACGTGTTCAATAGAAGGCGACTTATACTCTATAGATTGTCCTGAATTTGAAGTATCACTCATTTCTCATTCAGTCAATACAAGAAGTCATGTAATTGCTTTAGATGCTTTATTATTGGTTGTAAGAGATATTTTGAATTCTTGATCTGTATTTAGCGTTTTATCAATATTTATTTTTAGAATTTCACTCATTTCTGCGAGTGTCAAATTTTTGTTGATTAAAAACTCTCTTCTAACTATATATATAGATTTTAATATTAATCTTCTAAAAGATGAATCTCCTTGTCCGGTAACTATAGAATTTTTTACAATAGCCTTCATTACTATTAAGAACATTTTTCTTATATCTTTCTTCAATGCTTCAGGAAGTTTAATGTTAACATCATATCTATTATTTCTTTTTAAGAATTCATAAATTAAATATGATAGACCAACAAATAATTTTTGTTTATTTTTCTCACTACAAAGACCTATTATTTTATCAACGCCCATTCATTGCATTATTTCTTTTCATTTTTTGCCAGAAACGTCATAAAAAATTACTGCATAATCTTTTATTTTTAATAGTAATTCATTATATTTTTCTAGAGAATCAATCTCTTTTTTTATTTCTACACCAAATAAATTATAGATGGCTTTTTGTAATTCAGATAAGTGCGTTTGTTTGTTATCTTTAAATTCCTCTCCTGTATTGTAATTTATTAATGTTTTATAAAATTCTTGTATTGATAATTTTTCATTGTTTAATTCATTTATAATGTATAGAATATAATTCCTTGATATTTCCTTATCATCATATTGTTCAAGAAGTTTATCTGAACAAAGATTGAAAATAAAGTTTTTGATCAATTCTTCTGTTGACAATTCTTTACCCTTTGAATTCAAATTTTCAAATATTTCCATTTCTTTTTTATTAGATATATTATCTTTATCGAAAGAAATAGTTCCTAATTCAAACTTTGTTAAAAAAGTATGCAGCAACTCTCTTAATTTTGTAAAATCTACTTCTGAATTTTTTAATAATTCTTTAAATTTACTATAATTTTTATAAAAATCACTTTTATTGTTAAGGTTATTAATTTCACTCAACTCACCCCTCAATATTTTCCTGAATGTTTCATTTAAAACAATATCACCCCCTGGATTTTGGAAATAATCTTCTATTCTTTCGTCAGAATTTGTTTTTAAAATATTTGATAGCATTTTTTCGTCATTAATATTCTCTAAACCACTTTCAAGCATCACATCTCTTATTGCACAAAAAAACAAAAAAGAAGTTGTCAATCTTTGTTGTCCATCAATAATTTTTATTTTATCTTTCCCCATTAAGTGAGAACCTATAATTGTTTTTCCTGCAATTATTCCAAAATAATGAGATGAACCATCCTCATTCCTACTTACGATATCTTTAAATAAAGTCTCTATGTGATCCACAGTTCATGTATATCCTCTTTGATAAATCGGTATTAATATTATTTTGTTTGAAGAAACTCAATGAAGTAATTTATTTTTTTGTATTAATATATCAGGATTTGAATTTAAAGACTGGTATAGATTATTTCCATTTTCCTCAATTATATTAATTGGTTTATTCTTTTCATAATTTCCATTTGGATAATAATTTAGCTCGTCAAATGAGTTAAGACTTTTATCATCTCCAAAACAATATCAAATTATTTCCCTTGTTGATTTAAGTGCAACAATTATTTCACTTAAAGAGTTTTTATTGAAGCTATGGATGTCATTATTTCCTCATTTTCTTACTATGTGAATCGCATCCATAATTTGCTCACTAAATTGTCCGCCATATTGATCTTCTATATATTTAGCTCTTTTAAATAAACTTAATTTTGATATAAAATCTTCTGGATTTCCTTGAAATATTAGATATTCCCCCAAGACTAATTCCACTATTTTTCTCAATTCTCCCAATGCGTTATCATATTCGTCTCGCGATATAGAAGAATGTATTTTGTTGATTGAAAATATAACATTTTCCTTGCCTTTAAAACTAAAATTTCCTTGATTTAAAAATTCAAAATTCTTATTTATTAATTTACTCATATTTACTCTCCCATATAGCTTTTAAAAGTTTAGCTAGAACTTCATTTTTTATTAATTCTTTTTCGAAATGACCAGTTTCTTCATCAATGTCCCTTTTTTCAATAGCCTTACTCCTACAGGAAAGACCATATTTTTTAATAGTTTCAAGCCCTATGTAATTCATCAATTTTATTATTATGGTGTCTCTGTAGATGTTAATTTTTTCACTATTTGATTGCACTAATATAATTCCTCTAATATATTGATAAAAATTACTTTCAGGCATATTGTCAAATACCTTTAATAATTTATTGTCTTTTTGTATAAATAAACCCAAACCAACCCAACAATCAATGTTTTGTCTAAATGTAGCATCGCTATTAAACGAAATTACTTCAACTCCATTGTGATTTATTGAATAATTTTCTTTTTCTATTTTCAAGAATTCTAACTTACCTATGTTTAAAAAATATAATCTATAATTTTCAATATATTTATGTGGGTTTGTTCCAATCTTTGAAAATTTATTTCCTATTATTTTCATCTCACACCTCCATCACAAATTTAAATATAGCTTCTAAAACATTAACAACAATAGAATTACCTGCTTGACTATAATATTTTTCTTTTGAAAATTTATATATATCATTTTTTGTATTTTCAAAATCTTTATCTGTGAATCCCATAATTTTATAAGCTTCTCTAGGGGTGATAAATCTTTGTTTTAAATAATATTCTTTATCAAAATCAGTTGTAACAAAGCCTACGTTTGGATTTCTATCTTGTTTTTTTGTAAGTGTTCTGAAGTAAGTTAGATCTGGGTGTAATAAATCTTTATTTTCATTAACCATCTTTACTCTTGACGGCGTATCTTTCATCAAACAAGCAAGCGCTTCATCTTTATGTTTTTTTAAAGATAAAAAAGAGTTTTTTAATATTTCATTTACTTGTTTTGGTTCTCATTTAGAAAGAAGATTTCCTTCTTCATCCTTAAGATGCTTTTTGTATCTTGTTTTTATTTCTTCAAAGTTATTTATATTTAATTTATTAATGTTAAAAGAAATTGCAAAAACTCTTCTTCTGCTTTGTGGTATTCCATAATTTCTAGCATCCAAAATTTCTGTTATAGTTTGGTAACCTTTTGAATCAAGATAACTTACTCATTCTTCATAATCTTTTTTATGATTTTGAGAAAGCATATTGGGAACATTTTCCAACAACAAAAATTCAGGAAGTTCTTCTTGAGTGTATGATTCTAAAATATTTGAAACTTTTCAAAGAAGTCCAGAACGATTTTCAGACCCCTTTGCCATACCGGTTCCACGACCCATGCTTGCTATTGAAAGATCTTGACAAGGGA
>CAMRCV010000029.1 GCA_947041065.1 uncultured Mycoplasma sp. | reverse complement strand
TTTTAACAACGAACCCAACAATCTTTCTTTTAATACAATTACAACTAAAAAGAAAAAAGAAGTAAAACCAAATGAAGTAGCAACAGAAGAAGAACGAGACGTTAATGAAATTACTGATAACTTTATTATCCAACAAGAACCTGAAACTGATCACTTTATAATAAAACAAGATGCTAAAAAAGAAGAAAAATCAATACCTGAAAATAAAACCCAAATTGATGATTTTTTACAAAGTCCTAAACCTAAAGGAAAGGTAAAATCAGAATTATTCCCTGAAAATTCAGCAAACTTATTTCAAGATACAGAATCTATTAAAGAATCAATTGAATCTAAAAATGAAAAATTTATTGAAGATAACGTTCTTGAAGAAGTGACTAATTTACTAACTCTTTCTAATGAATCAAATATTGATGGCGATGTAGTTGAAGGTTCTATCTTAGGTCAAACAGATACCGAAAGTATTATTTATGACACTAATGAATTTTCTACTAAAGAAAAGGTTGAAAGTAAAGAAGCGAACAACGAAGAAGATGGAGCAACAAAATTATTTAATTCTGAACCAGAACAAATAATATCTCCTGAAAACAGTTTTGCTTTTGATAACTTTCCAGACCAAAATACAAATATGGACAAACCTGTTGTTTTAACTCAACCAGACATTATAAACTTATTTTTATTAGGAGATAAAGCAGAAGTTGCAAAAGCTAAAGTTATGTTAGATGAAGCTTTACTATTAACTGATGAAAGATTCACTACAATTATTAGTTACTTAGAAAATTGTAAAATTATAACTTCATCAAAAGATTTTATTTTAATGTCTTCTGATGATAATGCTTCTATTGACTACTTAACATCAAATAGCGTAAATGCCATGTTTAAAGATTTTATATTCGAAGTATTTGGATCTCCAAAGCATTTTTATGCAGTAACAAAAATTAATTTCCTAGACTCTGCTGAATTATTTAAAGAATTAAAAAATAAAGATAAATTACCAGATCCAGTTCCTTTACCAATTTTAGAAAAAAGAGAAGAAAAACCAAGACCAATGGGTGATATTGTAGAAGCTGAAAAAAAAGGTATGGATATTTTTGGTAGAATATTTAAAGCAAGGAAATAGGGGTAATTTATGGATATAAAAAAAATGATGGAGCAAGCAAAAAAAATGCAAGCCGTAATGGAAAAACAAGAAAGTGAGCTAAAAGCTAAAGTTCTTGTTGTTGAAAAACAAGGAATAATAATTAAAGCTAATGGTAATAGAGAAATCTTAGAAATTGATATTAATGATGCATTGATAGATCCAGAAGATAAAGAAATGTTACAAGATATCATTATTATTGCTACTAACGAAATAATAGAATTAATAAATGATGAATATGAAAAGATTTCTCCGAAAAATCAACAAGGAATGTCATTTTAAATGGACTCTAGAGAGATATCAAATCTTTCAATTTTCTTCCAAAAATTTGTTGGTGTAGGTAATAAACAAAGTAGCAAAATGGCTCATCAAGTATTAAAGTTTGATGAAAATGAATTTACCGAATTTATTTTTTTACTTAATGAATTAAAAACAAATGTTCGCAACTGTGAAATTTGTAAAAACTATACAAATAATTCTATTTGTCAAATTTGCTCATCTACAACTAGAGAGAAAAAGTTAATGATTGTTGAATCTATAGAAGATATTTCTAGATATGAAGATTGACAATTTTTTAAAGGAAAGTATTTTGTTTTTCCAATTATTTTTAATAATAAATTTGAAAGAAAAAATGATTTTGACATTTCTGAATTAATGAAATATGCTGAAGAGTTTGATGAAGTCATAATTGCTTTAAGCGCAAATATAGAAGGTTCTTTAACAGCTAATTTTATTGATGAAAGCCTTTCTCCAATAACTAAAGTTTCTCATTTGGCAAACGGAGTTCCTGTTGGTTCAAACATTGAATATATTGATCAACTAACATTTAAACATGCATTTAAAAACAGAAAAGAGAGTGAATAATGTTTATAACCTTTGAAGGATTAGAAAGAGCTGGTAAGACAACAGCTATTAAAGCAATTGAAAAATATTTGCAAGACAATAAAATTGAGAAACACTTTGTGATTACAAGAGAGCCAGGAGGAACTGGCATTAAAGAAGCTGAAATAATTAGGAGTTTTGTTTTGTCTCCTGAATATAATATCGATCCCATGTCGGAAGCTCTTTTATATTTAGTATCAAGGAAAATTCACTTAACTCAAAAAATAGAACCAGCATTGCAAGAAGGTAAAATAGTTATTTGTGACAGGTTTATTGATTCCTCTACTGCTTATCAAGGTTTTGGTCGTGAGTTAGGGTTTGAAAAAATTCAAAAACTAAATGATATAGTTACAAATAATATGAAACCAGATATTACTTTCTTTATCAAAATAACTCCTCAAACTTCTTGAGAAAGAGTTTTTAATTCTGAAAATAAAGATATTGATAGATTAGAGAATAATGGCATTGCTTTTTATGAAAAAATATCAAATGGTTATGACGAAATTATCAAACAAGATGCGGGAAGATTTATTATTATTGACGGAACACTAGGTCTTGAAGAAGTTTCAAAAGAAGTGATTAAAGAGTTAGAAAAAATATTAGAAAAAAATAACTTTAATTTAAAAAAGTAAATACTTTATAATTTAAACTATGAACACTAAAATACAATCTTTAAAAGTAATAGAAAATGCCAAAATTAATAATACTTTTTCACATGCTTATTTATTTTTCGGAGAACAAGGGGTAGATGTTTATTCTGTTGCCTTAGAAGCAATAAAGATAATTATTTGTAATGAAGACAAGTGCATGAAAGCTAAAACAATTGAAGAATTAAATTATCCTGACTTACTATTAATTAATCCTGAAAACAACTTAATAACTAAAGAAAGTATTGTTTCAACAATTAAAGTTATGTCTAATACTTCTTTAGTATCAAAGAACAAAAAAATCTTATTAATTAAAGATATTGATTTAGGAAATAAATATTCTTTAAATTCTTTACTAAAATATATTGAAGATCCCTCAAAAAATACCCACATTATAATGACTACAAATAAAATCGACCTTTTACTACCAACCATAAAATCTAGAGCCCAAAATATTATGGTTAGAAGACAAACAACTGATCAAATAATTGAAGACTTATTGATTAATAAAGTTCATGATAACTACATTAGGTTATTTGCAAATATTTTTCCAAATGCAACTCAAGTAAAAGAAATGAATTCAAAAGTTTTTGATAGCACTTATTTAGATGTTTTAAGCGCCTTAAATAAAGGTATTGATAGTTCTGAGAAAATGAAAATGGAGTTGAGTAAATCAATTTCAAAAGAAAACATTTTGTATGCAATTAATATTTTGGAATACTTTTATTACCAAATACAAACTAATATTGATGAAAAATACCCTTTGTTCCCAGATTACAATAAATTAATTAACAAATATAAAAAAACTCAAATAGACTATAGCAAAATACAAGCATCTATTTCTATTTGAAAAAAGTCTTTCATCAACAAAGGCAATTTTAATTTACAGAAAGAAAGCTTTTTAATTAAGTTAGTTAACATTTATGAGGGGTAAACTTTACATTGTAGGAACTCCTATAGGGAATTTACAAGATATTACTTTAAGGGCCGTAGAGACCCTTAAAATGGTTGATTATATTGCTTGTGAGGATACTAGAGTCACTAAAGTTCTTTTATCTTCATTAGATATCAAAGGAAAAAAGATTATTTCTTATCATAACCATAATGAAATCCCTTCAACAAAAGGTATTTTAGAATTATTGGAAAACAATAATAACGTTGCTTTAGTTAGTGATGCTGGAATGCCGATGATTGCCGATCCTGGTTTCAACTTATTGAAAGAAGTTAAAAGTGGTGAATTTGATTTTGAAATAATTCCTGGAGTTTCTGCAGTAACGACATCAATTGTTATGTCAGGTTTAGGTCCTAACTTTACATTTTTAGGATTTCCGAAAAATACTAAAAGTCAAATGACTAATCAAATAAAAAATATAACTAGCGGAACTTATATATTTTTTATTGCACCGCATAAATTATTATTTACTTTGGAAACACTTCATGATCATTTCCAAGGAAAAGAAAAAGTCTTTCTTTGTAAAGAACTTACTAAAAAGTTTGAAGAGCACTTTCAAGGAACTGCACAAGAACTAATTGACAAATTACCAGAAACCATCAAAGGTGAATTTACATTAGTTTTTTCAATTGAAAAAGTAAAAAAAGAAAAAGTTAATAAATATCAAAAAAACAGCATTAATAAAATATAATTAATTCATTAAAAGAGGTTTTTATGAAAATGATATTTGCTACAGATGTTGACGGGACAATTTTAACCGATCAAGGGGTTCCTCACAAAGCAACTAATCCAGCATTTAATTATGCTAGATCAAAAAACAACAATATTGTTATTGCTACAGGAAGAGCGCTTTCAAGAACAAAACCTTTAGTAGAAATGATGCCTGATGTTAACTATTTAATTTGTAATAATGGTGCATTAATTAAAGATGTACAAAACAAGAAAGTAATGGATTTACATTTCATTACTCCAAAGCATTATTTATCAATGATGGAATTTGCTAAAAATAATAATTTTTCTTTTACTATGCATACAGATAAGCAAACTTATACATGACCAAATTCAAGATATGACAATAACATTAATATAGATGACAAGCTTAATAAAAGCATTATTGATTTTATTAATTCTAATCCAAATATTAATACTTTAGAAAATGGCGAATCAATCACACAACTTTCTCTTTTGGGAACAATTGATTCATGTGCTAAAAATTTTCCAACAATTCAAAAGATGTTTCAAGATGTTCAAAGTGTATTTTTAACAAATGGTATTTTTATCGATGTTAATCCATTAGGAATATCTAAATGAACTGGTTTGAAATTTTTAGCAAATGCTTTAAATATTGATTCGAAAAACATTGTTACATTCGGAGATTCTGGAAATGACTTAGAAATGTTACAAGAAGCTGGAGAAAATGGTTTTCCAATGAAAAATTCTACAGCTGATTTAATTGCTATTTTACCAACAAAAATTGGCGATAACAATAGTGATGCTATTGCAAAAAAAATTATTGAATTAGTTAATAAATAATTACTTGTTTTTAGAGGCTTTGAAAAGTCTTTTCCCTATTTTTTCATACTCATCAATTTTGGATTTTAAAACATCAAATGCTTGATTATAAATGTTAGCATCATAAAGATCAATTCCAGCATTTTTTAAAATTTCAACAGGTCAATCACTGCCTCCTGCTTTCAAAAAATTATTAATATAATCTTCTAGAGCTGGTTGGCCATCTTTTTTATATTTTTGAAAGAAAGCATTAGCAACAACAAAGCCAATTGCGTATTTATAAACATAAAAATCATAGTAAAAATGAGGAACAATAACAGAAGCTATTAATTGACTATCTTTATCAAATTTTTGATTCTTTTTCAAAGCATATTTTTTTGCATTATTAGCATAAACTTCTTTGATGGCATCAAATGTTGAAACAGATTTTCCTTCATCAACTAAATTATATAAATCGTACTCATAATTAGACCACATAGTTTGTCTTCTAACTGTACCTTCGAAATCTTCTATAGCTTCTGATAAAAGATGAAATTTTAGTTTGTCATCTTGAGTGTTATTTAATAAATAATCTTGTAACATTAACTCATTAAATATTGAAGCAATTTCTGCTAAGAAAATAGGATATGAAGCTAAATTAATTGGTTGTTCATTATCTGAATAATAAGAGTGCATTGAATGACCAATTTCATGAGCAAGAGTTGCTACCGATCTAATTGATTCATCAAAGTTCATTAAAATATATTTTTTATCTAAACCAAAAGAACCGCCAATTGAGTAAGCGCCAGTTCTTTTGTTATCAACAGGAATATAATCAATTCATCTATTATCAAACATTTCTTGTACTTTGTCTTGATATTCTTTTCCCATCGGCTTTAAAGATAGGTGTACTTCTTTTTGCATTTCTTCTACTGTATAGTTTGTATCCGCATTTACTAAGGGCAACATTGAATCTCAAGCCTTCATAGGCTTTTTAAACTTGATAGCAAAAAATGATTTTTTCAAACTATAAAATTTTTGAAAGTGATGATTATTTTTTTGAACTGAATCGTATAAAGTAGTTAAAAGTTTTGTATCAACTTGATCTTCATCTATTAAGGCCGAGATACTAGATTCGTATTTTCTTTCTATTGATCATGTTGAAATATTTTTAAAGTGTTGGTATAACAAGTTGGCAAAAGTTCCTTTATGTTG
>CAMRCV010000028.1 GCA_947041065.1 uncultured Mycoplasma sp. | reverse complement strand
GCCATCTCTACATCTTGAATATTTGAACAATCTGCCATTAATAATATTTCAGGATAATTCTTTTTAACATGCTCAACAATAAAGACTAAATCTTCTTGCGGTCTTTCTCTATCAGTTGCATCAAGAGCTATACATTTAACACCTATATTAATTAAATCCTCAACTTCTTTTATAGTTGGAGTAATAACAATATCAAAGTGATCATATTTTTGTTTGATTAAACCAATTATTGGTAAATCAGTTATTTTCATAATTGATGTGATGTGATCTAATTGACTCAACCTCAAAGCTTGTGCGCCTCCCTCAATAACTGATTTAGCCACTAAAGTCAATGCCTCAGTATTATTTAAAGGTTCTTTATCAACAGCTTGACAAGAGATAATTAATTTATTTTTTATCGATTTTAAAAACTTTTCTTTACTCATATTTTGTTTCCTTATATTTGACTATGAATGAGTTTTTAAAACACTCATGTATAGACATAATATATGAATCAACAATAGAATAATTATTCATGGAATTTTTCCCATCAAAAAGTAAAAACAAGTTGGAAACAAGTTATATTATTGGAATTTTTCCCATTTTCTTAAAAACTCTCTTTCTTTTTCAATTTGATTACTTTTATTTATCATAGAATATATTTCTAAAAATATGGCATCGGATAATATAATTTGTGAAATTTTTGAACTAGTGGCAATTACTCTACTATTTTTTTGTAAATCTCTTAAATTAATTTTGAAATCAATATTTTTTAATTCTTCATTTCTAGCTGTAATTAAAAGTGTTTTTCCTCCAATAGATTTGACACATTCATTTAAGAAGAGAACTTCTTTTGTAGTTCCTGATTTCGAAAAACAAATCAATAAATCATCATCATTAAAATGAGCAACTTTTAATATAGAATTATGAATGTCATTTGAAGCTGCAACATTTAGCCCAATTTTTTGAAGGTTTGTCGCTAGTTCTAAACTTGCTAAATAAGAAGAAGCCACACCAAAGATAATTATTTTTTTAGAATTTAATATTTGTTTGCAAATTGTTGAAAAATTTTTTAAGTCTAAATTTATTAAAGTTTCATTTATTGCATAATTATTATATGACCTTAAATTATTAACTCTATCATCAGTTGTGTTGTTGCTACTTATTCCGTAAGACATTTGTTGTTTAGTTAATTCTTGGTTAATAAATAATTTCATTTCTAATATTGTTGAAAAACCTAATT
This sequence comes from uncultured Mycoplasma sp., assembly GCA_947041065.1. Classification (GTDB taxonomy): domain Bacteria; phylum Bacillota_I; class Bacilli_A; order Mycoplasmatales; family Metamycoplasmataceae; genus UBA710. The sequence goes on along the minus strand of CAMRCV010000028.1, from coordinate 5,367 downwards.
TTTGTGAAAGACGAGAAATAGTTGATTTAGAAGTAAATATTGATTTAGAATAATCAACAATGTTTAACAAAAGAAATTGACTAGGGTTAACATTAATTTCTTTAACTATTTCAATTTCTAAATCACTAAGAGAATTGTTTAATTTTATTATTTCATTTATTTTCATTGAAATAATTATACATATTTATTGCTATTAATAATTTCATTTGAAACATTACTAATCTATTTAACCAACATAGATAAAGTTAAAATTACCTTCTTGTTTTATTACAAAAAAATAAACATGAATAAGAGACCATAAAATATAATTAATATTATAAATTAATAAGAAAATTAAAAGTAGTTGAATTAAAATTCTTAATTTCTTTATGCTTTTAAAATTGTGTAATATAATTAATTTAATTAAGTAATAAAAAATAGAAAATATAGGATAAATTATGACACCACACATAAATGCAAAAAAAGGCGAAATAGCAAAAACAGTTTTAATGCCAGGAGATCCTTTAAGAGCTAAATTTATTGCTGACAATTATTTAAAAGATGTAAAACTTGTTAATCAAATTAGAAACATGTTTATGTATACAGGAACATATAACGGAAAATTAGTAACTGTTGCTGGAGGAGGTATGGGTTGTCCTTCTATAGGAATTTATTCATATGAACTTTTTAAATTTTATGATGTTGATAATATTATTAGAGTAGGATCAGCAGGTTCTTATAAAGCGGATATTAAAATTTATGATTTAATTTTAGCAACTGAAGCAATTAGTGAAAATACTTCTTTTACAGAATTAGTTTTAGGAGAAGCAAAAGAAATTATGTTACCTTCAAAAGAATTAAACGACAAGATTATTGCTGAAGCTAAAAAAATGGGTACAAAAATAACTCAAGGAAGAGTTCATTCATCGGATGTTTTTTATTCATCAATACCTTTAAAGGATAGAATTGAAAAAACACAATCATTAGTTGTGGAAATGGAATCTTATGCTTTATTTACTAATGCTGAAAAACTTGGTAAGCAAGCAGCTTGTATTCTAACTGTTTCAGATAATTTAATTAGCAATGAAGAATCAAGTGCTGAAGAAAGACAAAATTCTTTTAAAGATATGATGGAATTGGCATTAGCAATTTTATAAAAGGTTAATATCTTTAAAGGCAAATAGTGGTTATGAATACAGTAGATATAATAAATAAAAAGAAAAATAATGAAGAAATTTCAAAAGAAGAAATTTCTTTTATTATCAAAGGATTTACTAACAAAAAAATTCCTGACTATCAAATGTCAGCTTTATTAATGGCTATTTATTTTAACGGTTTAAATGAACAAGAAACAGCAGATTTAACAGAAGCTATGTTATACTCAGGTCAAACTATTGATTTAACTTCGATATTAGGAATTAAATTAGATAAACATTCAACTGGTGGAGTAGGAGATAAAACATCTTTAGTACTTGGCCCAATCGTTGCAGCCTGTGGTGGAATTGTTGCCAAAATGTCTGGAAGAGGTTTAGGTCATACCGGAGGGACAATTGACAAACTAGAATCTATACCTGGTTTTGATTGTTTTTTATCAATTGATGAATTTAAAAGAGTTGTTAATAAAATAGGGATTTCTATTATTGGTCAAACCGATTTATTAGTTCCTGCAGATAAAATGATTTATGCACTTAGAGATGTAACTGGAACTGTTGATTCTTTACCACTAATAGCTTCTTCGATTATGTCTAAAAAACTAGCAACTGGAAGTGATGCTATTTTATTAGATATCAAATGTGGTAATGGCGCATTTATGAAAGATTTAAAATCAGCACAACAATTGGGTAACATTATGATTAAAATTGGTAAGTCTTTAAATAAAGATGTTAAAGTCGAAATAACTAATATGAGTCAGCCTTTAGGAAAAATGATTGGTAATAAAAACGAGATCATTGAATCAATAGCCACCCTGTCTGGAAAAGGTGAAGCTAATTTTTTAAAATTATGTCTAAGCTCAGCAGCAACTATGCTTATGCAAGCAAAAATTGTATCTAACGAAGCAGACGGTGAAAGAATGGCAAGAGAAACTATATCGTCAGGTAAAGCTTTAAATAAATTTTATGAACTAATCGAAGCACAAGGCGGGGATTTAAACTATTTAAAAAATCCTTTATTTTGAAATCCGAAAAACAAAATAGAAATTTTAGCTACTGAAAATGGATTTTTAGAAATTAATGATTCATTAGTATTTGGTAATGTTGCTTTAAAATTAGGTGCTGGTAGAAAAACCAAAAAAGATGTTATTGATTTTGAAGCAGGAATTGAGTTAAAAAAAATAACTAATGACTTTATTAAAAAAGGCGATATTCTTTTTGTTTTATATTCAACAAAAATTATTGACCTATCTTTAATCAAAGAGTTAAATAAGGGATATAAAATAAATAATAAAGTTATATCTAATAAAATTATTCTTGATAAAATTAATTAAGGAGAGTTATATGAAATTTGAAAACATGATAGATCACACTTACTTAAAACCAGAAGGTACTAGTAAAGAAATTGATAAATTAATTGAGGAAGCACTTGAATGAAAATTCGGAGGTGTGTGTATTAATTCATCTTGAATAAAACATGCTAAAGATAAAATTGGTAAAGCTGATATTAAAATTATTTCAGTTATAGGATTTCCTTTAGGGGCAAGTGCTACACAAGCTAAAGTTCAAGAAGCTAAATTAGCAATTGATCATGGGGCAGACGAAATAGATATGGTTATGAATATTGGTCGTTTTAGAGATGGTCAATATGATTACGTTTTAAATGAAATTAAAAAGATTAAAGAAGTTATTGGAAACAAAGTTCTTAAGGTAATTGTTGAAACAGCATTATTGAAAGATTATGAAATTGAAAAATCTGCAGAGATTGTTTTAGCTTCTGGAGCTGACTTCATTAAAACAAGTACTGGGTTTTCTTATAGAGGAGCTACTTTAAAAGATATTGAAATCTTCAACAAAGTAATTAAAGGTAAAATAAAAATGAAGGCTGCTGGAGGCATTAAAACAATTGATGACTTAGAACAATATGCAGCATTGGGTGTAGAAAGATTTGGAACATCATCTTCAATCGCTATTTTAACAGGTCAAACTCCTAAAGAAAAATATTAATTATTCTTTAAAAAAATAGATAATAAAACATTCCCCATGATTAAAGGGAATGTTTTTTTATATTTGGATATTTCTATTCTTCATTTTCCAGGATATTAGAATTATATAAATTATGATAGAAACCATTTAGTTCAAGCAATTCATTATGATTTCCTTTTTCGATGATAAGACCATCTTTCATTACAATAATAATATCTGAATTTACAATTGTTGACAATCTATGAGCAATAACAAAAGTTGTTTTATTCTCCATAATTTTTAGAATTCCTTTTTGAACATTATGTTCTGTTTTGGAATCAACATTAGAAGTTGCTTCATCTAAAATTAAAATATTTGAAGGAGAATAATAAGCTCTTGTCAATGAAAGTAATTGCGATTCACCTGCTGAAAAATCATTTGAATCTTCAACTACTTGATCATAATTATTTGGTAATAAATTGATAAAGTGATTTGAACCTATTTCTTTTGCAGCTACTTTAATATCTTCAATATTAGCAACACCACGACTATGACCGTAAGCAATATTTGTTGCAATAGATTCTGAAAATAAAGAAACTTCTTGTAAAACTACAGAGATAAATTTTCTTAAATTATATTTATCTAAATCTTGAATATTTTGTCCACCTATTTTTATAGTTCCAGAATCAAGTTCATAAAAACGAAGTAATAAATTAATCAAGGTTGTTTTCCCACTTCCTGTAGGACCAACAATGGCGACTTTTTGACCTTGCTTAACATGTAGATTAAAATCTTTGATGATAGTAGGACCTTCATCATATGAAAAATTAACATTTTCAAAGATAATATCACCATCTAAGTTTTCAACTTTATCAGTTCCGATATTAACATCATTGTTAACAATTAATATTTCCCTAATTCTGACAGCACTAAAAATTATTTTTTGAATAAATGTTGCAAATCTGGCCATATTTCCTAACTCACCATTAACTTGTCTAACCATCAAAACAAATGATGTAATTGTTCCTAATGTAAGTGTTGCTTGAATTCCTCCATGAGGTAAATTGAAAGCTATAAATATTAATCCAATAATATAAATTATTCCATATGAAAAATTTTCAGTTAAATCTGTATACGGTCAAAGAATCCCAGTTTTATATTCCGCTTTTCAAAATTGATTTGCATGTTTGTTGTTAATTTTGTCAAATTCATTAATTACTTTTTCTTGTTGACCAAAAAGATAGATAGCTACTTTGTTTTTAATATGTTCTTCACTATAAGCTCCGATTTCACCAACTTTTTCTTGCATTTTAGAATAATTTGGTGCCGCTGATTTAGCAATTAAAATAGAACCCATAAAAAATATACACATCATCACAAATGTAATTAATGCTAGCGCGGGAGAATAAATCAATAAAGCAATGATTGATGCTAAAATAATAAACGGCGATATAAACATTGACGCAAACATTTGAACTGAATTAGAAATAAATTGATCAACATCTGTAGTTGTTCTAGAAATTAATTCTCCTGCCTTGTTTTTATCAATATAATTGATTGAAACAGAAATAAGTTTTTCAAAAACTGCATTACGAATTCTTGAACCCGCTCTATAAGAGAGTGAGATGGTTATCATAAACAAAGAATGATTAGTAATAAAATAAGTTATATAACAAGAAATGGTTATTAAAAACACATAAGTTACATTTAGTAGTTCTTGATCTGTCATAGCGCTTCCACCTAAAGAATCTACTGCAAAAGAATTTGTAAATTGGTCTAATGTAAATCCAGTAAAAATAGAAGCCATAATAATTGAAGCAGATGAAATAAAAGATATGAATAAACAAACTATCAATAAAACTTTATCAGCTTTAAAAAATTCTGAAAATAGCTTTACCAATTGACCTAATTGAATTTTGGGAACTTGTGTTTTGGGTTGTTTTTTTGCCATTATTTAACCTCCTTATCCTGAAATTCATTTATTTCTTTGTAAACATTACATGATTTTATTAATTCATCATGAGTTCCTTTTCCGACAATTAAACCTTTGTCTAAAACAATTATTTGGTCCATATCTTTAATTGTTGAAATTTTTTGAGCAACAAAAATTTGTGTAATGTTTTGTTTTATTCTATTAATTGACTCTAATATTTTTTTCTCAGTAATATTATCAAGAGCAGAAGTGGCATCGTCAAAAATTAATATTTTAGATTCTTTAGACAAAGTTCTTGCAATAGAGACTCTTTGTTTTTGACCACCTGATAAGTTTTGA
>CAMRCV010000027.1 GCA_947041065.1 uncultured Mycoplasma sp. | reverse complement strand
GATTCTATGATTATTATAGTTTCTGAACATGTTTATGACAACATGGACAAATTATCAAAAGATGTTGAAGCTGCAACAGGTGTAGTTACTAGGTCATCTATATTAGCGCACTTACAAAGAGGTGGAACTCCAACAGCTAATGAAAGAGTTTTGGCTACTAGAATGGGTGTAATGGCAGTTGAATTATTATTACAAGATAAATCAGGTCTTGCAATTGGTATTAATGAAAACAAAATTAATGCTTTACCAATTTTAGAATCTCTTTCACAAGAAAGACCTAAATTGATAAATGAGATTTTGAAAATCACAAAACTAAACCAACAATAAAATTAAAAAATAAGTAGACTTAAAAGTCTATTTTTTATTATCTTTTAATTCAATTTCTTTTGATTGAATTTCTTTTTCTTTTGATTTAATTTCTTGATCAACATCTTTTTTAACGATGGGGATAGTTATTTCTTTTGTAATATAAACAGGTTTAGATTTTTCTTTTAATGCATTAATTTTCTTTAATTCTTGTTCTTTTTTTAACATTTTCTTATTAAGGTCAGCAGCGGTTTTATAATTAATAACTTCTTTAATCTCTTTTCTTTTCTTAATTGATGCTGAAATACGATTATCTATAACTATTTTTTGTACAAATAATTCTAATAATAAGTCATCTTGAACTTGAAAACCATCTTTTTCTAAAAGTTTGTTCAATTTAGGAAAGCCTTTAAATTTATCTTTCATATAAACGTTATAGTGCTTATATTTCTTTTTCAACATCTTGTTATATGTTTTTCTCATTCGACTTAATTGAATTTCTAAATCTACAATAGGATTAGTAATATTTTTGTAAAGAAAGTTATTCTTAATAAAGTAGATTTGATAAACTGTAGCTAATTTATTTAAGTCATTTTTTTTAAAAATGTCTGAATAATCTAAATCATATGTTATTTCAATATTTCTTGACTCTAATTCCTCTTTTTTCAAAACACCAATAATAACCCCAGTTTTTTTAACTTTGTAAAAAGAAACATAATCTTTATTAAGGTATTCAATAATTATTCCATCTTTTGTATATACATGAAATAATCTTTGAAACTTAATAAATTTTTGGTTGTTTTTTATTAATTTGTTATCACTGCTAATTATTGTTTTTATTGATTTTAAGTCATCATTATATGTTCCTAAGATTAAATCTTTTAAATCGGCATTTTTGTATTGTGTTAAAACTTTACCCACCAAGTCTTTATTAGATTCTAACTTTGGTCCTCACATTGTTGTTTCATATGGTCTTAATATACTTGCTTTTCTTCCTTTAAAAGAAGTCGATAATTTATTGGTAAAATTCAAATAACTTTTATGTCTTTGTAAATATTTCTTAATTCTAAAAACAATAAAATAACTGGCAGAAAAAACACTTATTGCCATAATTGCTGTAAATAAAGATAAAACAGGCACTACCATCAAACGTACAACTTCGAAACCTTCTGTAGTATTATTGTTGGAAGTTGCCTTACTAATTATTTCAAACATATTATTTATCATAAGACCCCCAATCTATTTTTTAAATTTATTTAATAAAATGAATTACTAAAATTATACTAAAATTAAATTGATAATATTTTAAATTAAGACTACTGACATAAAAAAGTACACAAAAATTGCAATTAAATATTTCTTTTAAATAAAGGTATAAAGTGGCAAAAATAATTTAATATAATATTTTTTAGACAAATTAAATTGATTAATAATGTAATTTTTCATTAAATAAATTCAATAAATAAAATTAGTTTAAAAAGGTAAAGCAAAAATAATTATTTATGAAATATTAAAAATTATTATAATAATTAATTATTAACAATTAATATGATATAAAATTTATTATTATGATTCAAAAAATTAAACAAACTTTTCCGTCTAATAAACAAAGATGAAGCACATATACAATGACATCTTTGCCTATCATTTTTGCTGCTATGATTTTTGCATTAAATAGCTTTATTGATAATTTTATGGCCATCCCTATTCCAAATGGTATTGATAAACTATCATATGCAAATACTTGAACAACTTTAGTTACAGGAATAATAGCTGCTACAACAGTAATTGGTTCATCTTTGTTTGGTCAATATTATGGAGCAAAAGATCGTGTTAATACTAGGTATGTTTTAAGGTCTAGAATGTTAATTTCAATAGGGATAACTTCATTATTTGCATTCCCGGCTTTTATAGCTCCAGAATTTATGATTAATTTGGTTGGGACATTTAAAGTTGATCCAACCATTGTTGAAGATTCAGGATTATACTTAAGAATAATAGCGGTGACATGATTAACGGGTGCTTGAGGTTATACTTCAGCCATGATTATGAGAGAGGCCGGACATGGTAGGGCTTCTTTAGTTTCTTCAATTATTTCCTTATCAATGAATATTGCTTTGAATTCAATGTTTGTTTTTGGTTTTGGTACAGGTATTTGATCGTTAGCTGTTTCATCAATTATTTCTCAAATATTTTCGGTTGGATTTAATATTATATTTGTTTGAGTTAAAAACAAAGAAATTATTGTTAATCCCTTAAAGATATTTTCAATTTCAAAACAAATTTGAAAGCAAATAATAAGAAGGTCATCTTCATTTATTTTTATTTCAATTGGTTCTATCGCTGTATCAATTAGATTTATTTTTTGAAATGCAAACTTCTATCCCGGCCAGATTGGGAAGCCTGAATATTTTATTTCTGCAGCTACCATTCTCGGAATTTCTGGTGCAGTCTTTAATATATTCTGGTCAACATTTGAGTCCATAGGAGCTAATACAACTATTTTTGTCGGTCGGGAACTTGGAAACGGAAATTTAGAACAAGCAAAAACAAACGCTAAAGAGTTACAAGGTTTTCATTTTGTTATGGCTCTTATAATGGGTTCTATTTTATTGTCATTTTCGTTCATAGTTCCTCACATGACATTTTTGGCTGACGGATATAAAGAGGGTACCATTACTTCTTTAATGGAAAAATATCCTTATTTAACAATATCAGAAGCTGTTCAAATAGCCGACAACGGAGTTGTTGAATATCTAAATCAACTAAAAATGACCATTTGACCACTTGCAGGATATATGCCAATGTGAATTTGATATATGACAAGAAGCAGATGTATTTCTGCTGGCGGAAAAACTAATATCACTTCTCTAGTTGATGCTTCTGGAGGCTTAGTACAAACTTGTTGAATATCAATTTTAGTATTTGTCATTGTTCCCAATACTAATCTTGGATTCCCGGCAGCTTATGCAATCTTCTTTTTATCAGATTTAACAAAAGTGTTTGTTTTTGAAACGTTATTCTATAAATTAAATTGAGGAAAAAATCTAACATTAGAAACTAAAGATCCAGAAACTATTTCTAATGAAATTAAAAAAAGTAAGGCTAATTATTAATTACTTTAATTTTAATTTAATTGATATAATTTTTTATATATGTATGAACACTTAAAAATTGAAAAAAAATGACAAAAAGTTTGGGAACAAGAAAAAACGTTCAAAACTACTTCTAATAAAGATAAAAAATATTATGTTTTAGATATGTTTCCATACCCCTCTGGATCAGGACTTCATGTTGGTCACCCAGAAGGATATACTGCTACAGATATTATTGCTAGATACAAAAGATTAAATGATTTTGATGTTTTACATCCAATTGGTTGAGATGCTTTCGGTCTTCCAGCAGAACAATATGCTATTCAAACTGGAAATGATCCAGCTACTTTCACTAACGAAAATATTGATAAATTTAGAGTTCAATTAAAGTCTTTAGGTTTTTCTTACGACTATGACAAAGAAGTAAATACAACCGATCCTAAATATTATCGTTGAACACAATGAATATTTTCACAAATGTATAAAAATGGTTTAGCTGAAATAAAAGAAATTGATGTAAATTGATGTGAAGGTCTTGGAACTGTTCTTGCAAATGAAGAAGTTTTACAAGATGAATCTGGTAATAATGTTAGTGAGCGTGGATCTTTTCCTGTAATCAAAAAACCTATGAAACAATGAGTTTTAAAGATTACAAATTATGCTGATAAATTATTAGAAGGTTTAGAAGATTTGGATTGACCAAATTCTCTTAAATCTCTTCAAAGAAATTGAATTGGTAAAGAAGTCAAAAAAGGTAAAACAACTTATCATTTAAGAGATTGAGTTTTTGCTCGTCAAAGATATTGAGGTGAACCTTTTCCAATTGCTTTTGATGAAGATAATAATATTTTATTAATTGAGGATTTGGTTGAACTACCAAAAATGAAAAATATTAAACCTTCTGGTAATGGAGAAAGTCCTTTAGTAAACAATGAGGAATGATTATTTTTTGAACATGAAGGCAAGAAGTACCGTAGAGACTCAAACACTATGCCTCAATGAGCAGGAAGCTCTTGATATTATTTAGGTTATATTTTGAAAAATGATGATGGCACATATTTAGACCTTGATTCAAAAGAAGCTTATGCAAGATTTGAAAAGTGATTACCTGTTGATTTATATATTGGCGGACAAGAACATGCTGTCCTACATTTGTTATATGCAAGATTTTGACATAAAGTACTTTTTGATTTAAAAGTTGTACCAACGTCAGAACCGTTTTTGAAATTAATCAATCAAGGAATGATTTTAGGTAGTGATAATTTGAAAATGTCAAAGTCCAAAGGTAATGTTATTGATCCAACTATTATTATTAAATCTCATGGTGCTGATTCTTTAAGGATTTATGAAATGTTTATGGGCCCATTAACAGACACTAAGCCATGAAGTGATAAAGCTCTTGATGGTACTAAGAAATGATTAGATAGAGTTTGAAGAATGTTTAAAAAATATATTGATAAAGAATATTTAATTGATGCAAATATTGTTGATAATGATTTAGAATCAAATTACAATATTTTAATTATGGAAGTTACTAAAAATATTGAAGAAACAAAATTCAATATTGCTATTTCTAATTTTATGGTTTATATGAATTATCTTTATAAAGTAGAAGCTATTCCGCATAAAAAATATTTAATTGATTTTTTAATTATGTTTTCAACTCTTGCTCCCCACATGTCAGAAGAACTATTGGAAAAATTAAATGAAAAACAAGTTTTGCATCACTCTTGACCAAAATATGATGAAACTAAAATAGCAAAAGAAGCTTTAAATATAGTAGTGCAAATTAATGGTAAATTAAGAGGTAATATTAAAGTTGAAAAATCAATGACTGAAGAAGTGTTGCTCGAAATGGCAAAAGCAGAAAACAATGTAGCGAAGTTTTTGTTAAACAAAGAAATTATCAAAACGATAGTTGTCAAAAATAAAATAATTAATTTTGTTATTAAATAATTGTTTATAACTTATATAATTATGAAAATAGATAATTTGATAAAAATAAGAAATAAGGTAAATATGAAACTAGTGAATAAAGAAAATTTAAAGGCGTTTAAAGTTATTGGTTTCTTCCATAATTCAAAAATACAAGAAGAAAACTTATTGAAAGAAAAGTTTTCAATAACAGAATTTCCAAATAAAAAAACCACATATATTTACTTAGGAGAAGAAAGTAAATTTGATAAAGATGATTTAAAATCGGCTATGAAAAAAATAATTACTTTAGGTAATAGAGATTTTGAAGTAAATGCAAAGTCTTTTGTTTCTAAAATAGTAACAGAAGAAGAAGTTGTTAAAACATTTATAGATCAACAAGAATACTTATTGGGAGAAGGTTTATATTCTGCAAAAACAGCAAAAAAACCTAAAGAATTCGCAATCAATATTTTTTCAAATAGTTCACAAATGACTAAAGTGGCAACAGAAGCTTTAGCGTTAGCTAAATCAGTTAATGTTGCAAGAAGATTACAAGCAACACCTCCTAATATTTGTAATTCTGAATGATTGGCAAAAGAAATGTCTGACGCTTTAAAAATTCATGGTTCTAAAATTACTCTTAAAGTTCTTAACAAAAAAGAAATCGAAGCAGAGAACATGGGGTTATTCTTATCTGTAAATGCTGGTTCAGCATATGAAGCACAATTAGTTACTGTTGAATATAATGGTAATCCATCTTCTGAAGAAAAAACAGTTTATATTGGAAAAGGAATTACTTTTGATACTGGTGGTTATAACTTAAAACCATCTAACTTTATTCAAGGTATGAAATATGATATGTCAGGTGCTGCTATTTGTTTTGCAGCAATGAACACAATTATTGAACTTGCTCCAAAAACAAATGTTTCAATGGTTCTGCCATTAACAGATAATAGAGTTTCATCGACAGCTTCATTACCTGATTCTATTTATACATCAATGAATGGAAAAACAGTAGAGGTTAATAATACTGATGCTGAAGGAAGATTGATTTTGGCTGATGCAATAACTTATGCAATTAAAAAATTCAATCCTACAAGAATTATTGATATAGCTACTTTAACTGGTGCTATTGTTGTATCGTTAGGTTCTACATATACTGGTGCTTGAGCAACAACTGAAAAAGCATGAAATGATTTATTCGAAGCTTCTAAAGCGCAAGATGAACTTGTTTGAAGAATGCCTTTCCACAAAGATTTCTTAGTTAATATTAGATCGGAAGAGCACACGTCTGAACTCCAGTCACTAATGCGCATCT
>CAMRCV010000026.1 GCA_947041065.1 uncultured Mycoplasma sp. | reverse complement strand
TTTTTGACCAATTGATTTTGTTCCATTGCCTATCTTGAGTTTTTTTATTGGATTATTAAAAAAAGCACCCTCTCCTAAAGTGACTACAGAATCAGGAATCTCTAAGGAGGTTAATTGATTAGAAGCAAAAGCGCTTTGTCCTATAGAGACCACAGAGTTAGGAATTTTTAAAGAAGTTAATTCATTAACGGAAAAGGCAAAATTTCCAATAGAAACTACAGAATCTGGAATCTTTAAAGAAGTTAATCTAACTCCAGAAAAAGCCCCGCTCCCTGTATGTTGTTTACGAAAAGCCTCATCTCCTATATGAGTAATTCCGGGAATTTTTGCTTGGAACATTTCTTTAGTAATTGACGTTAATTTGTTTCATCCTCACTCAATAACTTTCTCTTTAGTTAACTCTTTTTTAACAGGAGTTACTACTGTAGGTTTAATGGGTTTTGCTACTATTGGAGGAGCAGGTTTTACCGCTACAGGAGTGCTAGGTTTAGGATTGTCCTCCTTTACTTTTTCTACTGGTTTAGCACTTTCTGGTTTTTTTACAATAGATGGTTTTTTTGAAACAATCGGTTGTTGTTTATCATCTATTTTATTTTCTGTTTTTGAAGTACATGAAGTTGCTAACAATACTGGTGTTATCAACAACAAACTTCCAAAACAAAAAATAGATATTTTGCGCTTTATTATTTTTTTCATGGGTCATCCTTTGTTTTTTTTAGCTTATTTCAAGCCTTTGGTTTTCGTTATATGTTGCATTAAATTTGGTACTTGGATCAATTTCAATACTTTCTAATTTATTTTTGCTAAAAGCATGTGCGCCAATTTGTTTTACTGTCTTAGGGACAACCAATTCTGTAAGTTCATTATTTTGAAATGCATAATCTCTTATATAAATAATTGATTTAGGAATTGTTAATGATGATAATGAGTTATATGCAAAAGTTCCTTTTTCAATAATAGTCATGGTATTTGGTATTGTAATTTCTTTTAGTGAATTATAAGCAAAAGCACTTTCCCCTATTGTTATTAATGAATTATCTAAAAATAGCGAAGATATTTTATTACCATAAAAAGCTTCTTGTTCTATGTGTTTAACAGATTTAGGAATAATAAGGTTAACAATCTGACACCCTTTAAATGCCCGCTTCCCAATTCTAATAATACCTTCTGGTAATTCCAATAAGTTAAGGTTTTGTCCCTCAAAAGCCCCTTCTTCAATTGTGTCTATGTTTGGAAATTGTGTTTGAAACATTTTTTTGGTAATCTTATCATTCATACTCAAAAAAGATTTTTTTACAAGTTGTTTATTTAGTTTTGTATCTACAAATATTTTGTAAACTCCTATTCTTATTTTTTCATCAAAGTTGTTGAATTTAAATGGCAAGTTCAAGTTATTTATAACATTGTCACTAAATGCTGCATTCCCTATTGTATTTACTGAATTAGGAATAACTAAATCTCTAATAAGAGTATTTGAAAAAGCACGCAATCCAATTGAAACAACCGTTTCTGGAAGATCAATTTTATGTAAATTGGTTCCATTAAAGGCTTTCTCTCCTATAGACGTAACCCCTGGTATTTTCTCTTCAAACATTTCTTTAGTAATTGATCTTTCTTTGTTTCAACCTCATTCCAAAACCTTCGCTTTTGTTAATTCAATATTTTTTATAGGTGTTGTGATATCTTCGGAAGAATCATTGTCTTGTTTAGGATTTGGATCTGTGATTGGGTCTTCTTTTGGGGTGATATCTTTTCCTTCTGTTGTCACTTTTGTAATATCGGGGCTAGGTGTTGATGTTGTATCTACAGTGGTTACTGGTGTTTTTTTGCTAAAAGTAAATTGATTTGATAATAAAGTCAAAGATTCATTTTCAAAGACAAATCCATCTCGAGCTTGTAAAATAATAATTCCTGTATTGCTTGGACTACCCACTTTTTTAATAACTTTAAATTGTTTTTCTCATTTGTTAACATCAATTCCATCAAAAACTTGGACAATAGTTGATGTAATGATTGGATCTGCATTTCACATCTCTAAACTCACGCCATTTATTAATTGAGACGTTTTTGGACTTATGCCCATTATTTTAATTTTTTCTTTTACTTTTTTAATAGTTGATTTTATTTGCTTTGTAATTTTATTTGCATCTAGAGTTTCGCAAGAAGTAACTGATAATATTGAAATAGATGTTAGAAATAAAGAGCTTCCTATTAGTATTTTGTTTTTCATTTTTTTCATTTTTATTCCTTTATTTTTTTAAATTAAATACCCAATTTCTATTGTTGTATTATAGTGTTATTTAGTTTGTATATGGTGCTAGTGGACGTATGATTTTATAAATTTCAAAGAGGTCATGCATTTTTTGGTTCTATTCTTTGATTGATAAAGGCATCCTCGGCTAGGTCAGCAGTTCCTATCACTTTTCAAGATTTAATTTTATTGCTAGCAAAAGCTTCTGAACCTATTTTTTTCATTGTTTTATGTATGAAAATTTGAGTTATGTTATTTCCATAAAAAGCTCCTGATTCAATTATTTCCACAGAAGAAGGAATATTTAAATTTGTTAAACCACATTCTTTAAAAGCTTTCAAACCTATTTTTTTCACAGAACGTGGCAATATCAAAGATTCCAATTGACAACCTATAAATGCTTCTGATTTTATTTCAGTAACAGTATTAGGAATTTCAATATATTTCAATTCTGTATTTTGAAAAGCAGAATGTCCTATTGAAGTAACTTGAGGCATTTTTTCTTGAAACATTTCTTGGGTAATTCTCTCTACAGAATGCCACTCAAACTCAATCACTTTCTTTCTAGTTAATTCAGTAATTAACTTAGGTATGGTTGGAACTTCTAGTTTTGGTTCTTCAGTAACAGCAGGAACAAGAACGCTGGGAGGAGATTCTAGGGGTGTATCTGGCTTAGGGTCAACTACTACATTTTCTGGTATTTTAGATGGTGTTTTTGGAATTTCTACCGGCTTCTCTGGTTCTTTGTTTGTGTGATCTGAAATAACTTTTGATGGGTTTACATAAAATGGATTAGACTCTATTTTATCAATATTCTGTGAAAAAACAAACCCCTCTTTTGCTTGTAAAACAAAATTCCAACACCCTCTTTTAACAAGACTTCGTTGTATACTTATGTCAAAAAAATTGTTTAAATTATTTTGATTTATCCCATTAAAAAATAATGAAATTGTTTCTAGATTAATAGGGTTGGCAGTGAACATCTCTCTAGAAATTGCTTGAAGATTTTCAGAATTTTTTAATGTTATGCCATTTATTTTAATCTTAGTTTTTTCTTTCTTTATTGAAGTTAATTTAGTTTGGGGTGCTTCTTTAGGTGTCTCTGTTTTTGCATCAGAAGAACATGATGAAACTAGAAATATCGGAACTGATATTACAGTTAAAACAAGTCCTATAGATATGCATCGTTTTATTCTTTTTGTCATTTTTAATCCTTTATTTTGTTTTATTTAATATAGAAAATCTTTTTTAATTTTTAAAAAAAGATTCATTTTTATTATATATTGTTTTTCATCATTTTGTTTTATTAAGCAAGTTTATTTATTTTTTTATTGTTCAGGAAAATTAAAAAAAGCCAATTTATAATTTTTAAATAACTTAATATTTTTTGGTAAATTTGTTTCAAAAAACTCTAAATTTTGAAAATTTAATATTTGATATTTATTATCTATCAAGCCCCATATAATGTTTTAAAAATTCAATTTTTACTTTTTTCATCATATGTTATATCGATGTTATTTATAAATTTTTGGAAAATTATATCAATGTTTTCAGGCGCTTTATGAGTAATGGATATTTTTGATAATTTGTTTTTTAAATTTAATTTATCTCATTCTTTTTGACTTTCTAATGTAGAAAATAATTGTAATTTTAAATTAACTTTTTCATCTAATTTTAAAGATTCGTTTGATATTTTGTAATCAAAGGTATTGTTAAAAATTTGATACTTTATTAATTTATCTTTTCAATCTTTCAAGGTTTTTTCATTAATCATATTTTCTGGAATTCTTTCTCAATGGTTATTTATGAAAATAAATAAATGATTAAAGTTATTGATTAAAAATTGATTTAGTTCTTGATGAATAGATATTGAATTAGAAAGATTATATTTTCTAATTAATAATTTATTGTCAATAGTTATTCTAATAATATTTTCCAATGGGTCAGATAATTTATTATAAAACATTGCATCATTTTCGTTTAATAACCCTAATTCTTTAAGTTTAAATTCTATATAATTTGGCAATGTTTTCTGAGACAAATTAAAATTATTTTTTTTAAATTGATTGATTAAAAATTCTTTTTGTTGGGATGAAGATAATTCAGACAAAATCATTCCTTTGTATTTAAAATTGTTTTTGTTTTGTAAAATTTTCTGAGACTCGTTAGAAAATCTATTTATCTCATATTGTTCTACAAAACTTTTATTTAAAACAATATAAGGTCCGTTTTTAATATTAACAATAGACATGTTATCAAGAGAATAACCACGGAAATCTTTTTCATTTTTTAATTTTTCTATCATATAATTTTGAATTAAATGATTGGCTATTGGCAAGTTGTAGATTTCATCTTTTAACATTTTTTGATCTACTACTCAGTTACCATAATTATATATTTTATTAAAAATCTTTGTAGCTGCTTCGTTGCGTAATTGCTCTTCTTTGGGTGTTGCAAAATAATCTTCAAATTTTATTAGTGACCCATTTTGATTTTTACCAAAAATTCTATCATTAATATTTATATTAGATTTATGTAACTCTTTTGTTTTCGTTTGATGAGAGCAAGAAACAACCATTAAGGATGTTGTAGATCAACCAATTAACAAAAAAGAACCTGCCATGATTTTTATTTGTTTGCTTCACTTCATATAATTAGGTTGCTTTCTCAATTTTTGTAACATCATAATTAATTAAGTTACCAAACACGCTTTGATTTGAGCCAAATCCTTGGAATAGGATGTCTTTACTACTCTTAAGGTCTATGTCAGTCATTAATGGTGAACCAAGTCCGAAGAAAGCGTTTTTTGAATCTTTGCTCGGATTTATTTTATCTCATACTGTTCCTGATTGCAAAATACCGATTACACTCATATTTTTATCAAAAATAGCACTACCACTATAACCACCATTAATTGATTCGTTGTCTTTTTGATGAGTTAAAAAAGCCGGTGTATTTAAATTAGAAAAATTACTCTGACCTAATTGATGCGATCCCATAATCAATGTTGTTAAATAATCATTTTCTTGACTTTGATTTAGTCCGCCATCACCTTTGTATACAAATTTGTGATGTAATGGACTTCTGTCAGTAGGATTATTTTCAATTTCATCAATTCCTGGATAACCACCATAACTAAAATTGTTTCAAGTTAATTGACCAAGCTTTTTACTAGTTTCATAATCGCTAGCATTTGTTAAAGTCATATTATCTAAAGGAGTAAATGAGGTTGGTCCTACCTCTTCTCATAAATTATTAAATTTATTATTTGGAGTATTGAATTTAATAGTAAAATAAGCTAAATCTATAGAAATACCTGTCATTCTTATATCTTCCCTATCACGATTAATATATTGTGATCCTGGACGATATGTTTCAAAAGGCTCTATAACATGTGTTAATGATTTATTTTTATCAACATGTGATTTTCCAAAATATTTTGTTAATTTAATCGAAGTTATTTTATCCATGTCAGCAGCTAGGGTGTGTTTGGTGTTTTTGTAATTACGTGAACCTTGGCTGGTAATGTAATTATAATCATAACTATCAACCTTGCCGTCTTTCATACTCACAAGAGCTCCATAATCAGAATTGTGAGGGTACTTTCTTGCGTCTGTATCATTTACTCTTCTCAATGTAATATTGTTTTTATAATTAAAATCATTATCCAATAATCATTTAGATGAACTGTATGTTGTTTTACGAAACATATCTTCGTTTTGAGTTAATCAATATTTCTTGTCATTATTTGCTTGTTTCAATAAATAAGCAACATGTGAGTTTGTAGCAAACACAAACTCTGTATCACTAATTTTATGTGATAACCATGCTGTTCCTTCTCCATAACCTTGCCATCGAGGATGAAATGCTTTCCTCTTGTTCCACAATGTTCTTCCTGTATCTACATACCCGACAGAAAACACAAAAGATTTTTTTCAAGAATATCACTTTTTAAATGTAGTGTAACCGTTTTTTTCTTCCGTGCTTAAATCGTCAAAGCGCTTGAAACCACTAATTTTATGAGTTTGCAACAATCTATCCTTAATTAAAGCGCCGTTTTTTTCATTATGTGATTTTAACAACTGTTTAAATGATTCTCAATTATTTGAAATATGGTTTTGAATTATTGCATTTTCTGAGTTACCAAAATTTCTTTCAATTAAATTTATTTCTAAAGTTCCATCATCACCATTAGCGTTGTAATCTAAAAAGACATTATTTGGTCTAGTTTCATAATTATCTATTATTTTTTCCAAGTCTTGTCTAGTAATTTTTACAGCAAAATATGCTTTTATATTATTCTTAGTTTGTCTAGCTATTAATTCATTTAATTTATCAATATTAATTTTCGGTCTTCAATTTTCATTTTGCAAATCATAAGATTCATTATAATGACTCATTGGTTTTACAGTAATTTTTATTTCATCACTTAACTTAGATGTAAAAACGGTATTTAGATTTAGGTTTCTATCATTTATTGAATTGTATATCTTATAC
>CAMRCV010000025.1 GCA_947041065.1 uncultured Mycoplasma sp. | reverse complement strand
AATATAAATTAAAGAGTTTGAAAAATCATTAATATTAATTAAATTTTACTAATTTTATCATTTTAAAAAATAAACAATTATAATGTTTTTACATATTTATATTAATTAAAGAAGGTTTAAATGAATTCAAAATTGAACAAAAACATATATCAAACTCCAAGTAGAGGTCAAAAATCTTTTACAGAGGAACAATATCAAGCAACTAGGTCTATACGTACTAATGATCCAAATAATCAATTTACAAAAAATCCTAAAGAAGAGAATGTGGAAAATAATTCTGATTATCAAAAACAAATAATGAAAATGTTTGGTAATAATGATTCTAAAAATAACTTCTCTCAAGCAACTCCTCCTCATAAAACAATACCTATGACAATAGAAAGTGCTAATTTGAATAGTTCTGAAAATGCAAGAAGTAAAAAAGAAATTGCAAGAAAACAACAAAAAATACATCAACAATTTTTAAACACAGAATTAGATCGTCGTAAAGAAGTGCGTAGACAACAATGATTAAATAAAAATAAAGATAATAATTCACAAATGAATGATGGATTTAATCCGAATTTTTATCAAAATCCTTACTTTAACCCGAATTTTCCTCAAATGAATCCTGGATTTAATCCGAATTTTTATCAAAATCCTTACTTTAATCCTAATTTTCCTCAAATGAATCCTGGATTTAATCCTAATTTTCCTCAAAACCCTTACTTTAACCCGAATTTTCCTCAAATGAATCCTGGATTTAACCAAGGAGTACAACAAAATAATCCTGAACCAGTTCAAAAGCCTGAATTAGTTCAACCAGTAGCACCTCAAATGAATGAAAATAAAGCAGAAATTTATTCAACTGATTCTCATCAACATGCAATTAGTGGAACACTTAACAAAGAAACTGAAAAAAATATTCAAGATATAGTTCATCAAACTCTTAATAAAGATCATAAGCAAGCAGCAACTAGCAATGCAGTTCCTCAAAGTAATGATTGAATGAAAAACATTGTAAAAAAAATAAGCCAAGATTGATGTAAGACTAACTCTACAACTAATGGTAATAATGTTGAAATAAATGAGCAAGGATTTGCTAATAATCAACAACAAGTAGAGCAAATAAATAATCCGATTCAACAATTTGTTCAACAAGTAGAACCAGTTCAAGAAGTAATACAACAAGCAGAACCTCAATTCCAACCAGTTTTTGCCCCACAACAAGTAGAACAAACTCAAGAACTAGTACAAGTACAAGAAGCGGCTCCTCAATTCCAACCTGTATTTATTCAACAACCAGAAGTAATACAACAACCAGATCATCAATTCCAACCAGTTTTTGCCCCAGAACAACCAGAGTCTGAATTTGATAACTTTGACCAGTTAGTTAGCGAAGGATTTCAACCATATTACGCCCCTGATGAATTGTTTAGTGAACCAGTTCAATTTGTTCAACAAGAAGAACCAGTTCAAGAAGCGGCTCCTCAATTCCAACCGGTATTTATTCAACAACCAGAGCCTCAATTCCAACCAGTTTTCATTCAACAAGCAGAACCAATTCAAGAACTAGTACAAGTACAAGAAGCATCTCCTCAATTCCAACCGGTATTTATTCAACAACCAGAACAAATACTTCCACAAATACAAGTGGTAGGACCAACTATAGAAACTCCTCAATCAAATTCATTAATGATGTCAAACAAGGTTTTAACAAGAAATTCAAGATTTGATAATGTAGAAATGTTCGAAGCAGGACTTTTATCAAGTGATTCTAAATTGAAATTAGAAAACTTGAACAGTCTTTTAATTTTAGGCGGGATTTCATATGAAGATTATTTCAAAATTAAAAACGAAATTTTCATTAAAGAAATTAAAAACTTTTAATTAAAATTTATTTAAAAGATAAATCTTAATCGGATTTTTTATTTACTTTATATAAAGTATAATTTGATTATATGTCTAAATTTATTAACTTACACTTCAATAGTGAATACAGTTTATTGGAATCAAATGTAACTATAGATTCTTATATTTCCTTTGCTATTGAAAATAATATATCTATATTATCAATAACTGATCACAACAACATGTATGGTGTTGATAAATTCATTACTCTTTGTAACAAAAATAACATTAAACCAATAATTGGGGTCGATTTAGATGTTCAAGATTTTAGATTAGTTTTACTAGCTAAAAATTATAAGGGATTCCAAGAGTTAAATAGGTTGGTCTCATTAAAGTCAAAACAGGAAATTACTTTGGATGATATAAATTCTGAAAATTTATTTGTAATTGATCACCCAACTTATGGTTTTATTAAAAAAAATAATAAAATTTTAGAAAATGATAATTTTTATTTTTCAAGCGAAAACCCAAAACATAAAAATGCAATTATCATAAAAGAAAATAGAATAATAGAAAGAGATGATAATGAAACTCTTTCGATTCTTCATTCCATAAAACACCAACAAGAAAAAGTGTTTGATTATCCTGGATTTATTAATGAAAGTAATCTTGATGAAACAATTATAAATAGAACTAATTTGATTGCTGAAGAATGTAATATTGAATTTCCAAAAATTATTTCTTTATTTCCTAAATTTGATATTAACCAAAACTCTTTGGAATATTTAAAGCTTCTTGTAAAAGATTTTTTCAAAGCAAAATTTGCTATATTTAAAGATAATGAAATAGAAATTGTAAAAGAAAGAATTAAATATGAATTATCTATTATTGAAAAATTAAATGTTGCTGATTATTTTTTAATAATATGAGATTTTATGAAATGAGGAAGAGAAAACAAAATTTCTTTTGGACCAGGAAGAGGTTCTTCTGCAGGTTCGCTGATTTGTTTTTTACTTGAGATAACGGAAATAAACCCTTTGGATTATGGTTTGCTTTTTGAAAGATTTTTAAACCCTGAAAGAATTTCTATGCCAGATATAGATATTGATGTTCAAGATGATCAAAGAGCAAGTTTAATTAACTATATTCAAAATAAATATGGAAATGAAATGGTGTCTCAAATAATCACGTTTCAAAGAATGACTTCCAAAAGTGCTTTTCGAGATGTAGCAAGAGTGCTACAAATTCCTAACTCTGAAGTTAATATTATTTCCAAAGCAATACCTTTAGATTTTAACCTTAAAGACGCTTATAAAAAAGCATCTTCTTTCAGGGCTAAAATTAATGAAAAAGAAATTTATATGAAGGCATATAACTATGCTTTAAGAATTGAAAATTTGCCTAGACAAAGAGGAACTCATGCAGCAGGAATTATCATTTCACAAATTCCTTTGGTTCAAAAAATTCCTGTTATATATGAAGAAACTTTGATTTCACAATTTTCAATGGAGAATTTAGAATTTTGAGGAATGCTTAAAATAGATTTATTAGGATTGAAAACTTTATCTACCATTAAGAGTATTATTAGAGAAATTGAATTAAAGACAAAGAGTGATATTCTTTTTGAAAACATCCCTTTAAATGATAGTAAAACTAATCAGTTATTAACAAACGGTAATACAACTGGAATATTTCAATTGGAATCTCCAGGAATGATGAACACATTAAGAAAAGTTCATGTTAATGATTTTAATGATTTAGTTGCTATTATTTCATTATTCAGGCCTGGACCAATGTCAAACATTGCCGAATATACAAAAGTAAAGCATAAAGAAATAGAAATAGTTTCTCTTTCAAAAGAATACGATGATGTTGTTAAAACAACTTATGGAATAATTATTTACCAAGAACAAATTATGGAGATTTCACAAAAGTTTGCAGGTATGTCTTTTGGAAAAGCTGATATTTTACGTCGAGCAATAAGTAAGAAAGATAAGTTTGAAATGCATGAATTAAAAAGTGCTTTTGTGGAAGGAGCTCTTGCAAAAGGACAGCCCATTGAACTGATAGAAAAAATATATTTAGAAATTGAAAAATTTGCTGAATATGGATTCAATAAATCTCACGCCGTTGCTTATGCAACACTATCTTATAAAATGGCTTACTTAAAGTCTTGATATCCTATAGAATTTTATACCGCGATAATTTCTTCCTTACCTGGTCTTGATACCATTAATAAATATGTTATCGAAGCTAGATCTATGAACTACCAAATTGTCAGCCCTCATATAAATGACTCAAGAATTAATGTTTACAATAAAGATGGTCAAATTTACTTACCGTTAATTATTGTAAAAGGCTTGGGTAAGATAGCAAGTGAAAAAATTGAAAAAGAAAGAACTGATGGTGGTAATTTTACTAGTTTTTATAACTTTATTGCTAGAGCTAAAAAAATTAAACTTGGTGATGCTATTATCGATATTTTAATTAGATCAAATTCATTAAGAGTATTTGGAAATATGGCAACACTAAACAACAACTTAATTAAAGCCAAAAATTATGCTGATTGTATTATGATTTTAAAAGATGATGAATTAACAATTGATTATGATTTGGCACTTGAACAAGAATTAATTATTGAAGATAAAAATATAACTGATGAAATGAACTATGAACAACAATATTTAGGGGCTAAATATAATTCTTTAATAACTATTGATTATGAAACACAATATCGTTTAAAAAACTTATCTAATAATGTCGAATATAAAATTGTTTTATTAATTGATAAAATGGTTGAAAAAACTTCAAATGCAAATGGTAAGAAATTTGGAATTGTTTCTGTAAGTGACAGTAGTGGGACAGAAGAAATATTTGTTTTTAATCCTAATTGAGAAGACTTCAAAGAAATAAAGGTATTATCTTTAATAGAATGCAAAATAATTAAAAGCAAAAGCGCTTCTAGAACTAATTTTAGATTATTGGGATGAAAGGTAATTAATGAAAAATAAAATATTATTAGTAGATGGTAACTTATTACTATTTAAAAGTTTTTTTGCTACCCAACACTCTTCCAACCCTTTAAAAACATCTAAGGGAATTGATACCAGTGCAGTAAATACTTTTATCTTATCTTTAATTAAAGTTGTGGCTACTTACAATCCGACTCATTGCTTCATTGCTTTTGATGCAGGAAAAAAAACTAAAAGACATGATGTATATGATGAATATAAAGCAGGAAGAGCTAAAGCTCCCATAGAAATATTTGAACAAAAAAAAGTAATAGTTAAAATTTTAGATGCAATGAATATTACACATATGGATATGGAAGGTTATGAGGGTGACGATTTAATTGCCAGCATGACAACAAAGTTTTCTGATGATAACATTATATTAGTTTGATCTGATGATCAAGATTTATTGCAATTAATTGATAATAATGTGGGCGTGATTGTTAAAGACTTTAAAACTAAACAATTTATTGTCAAAGATATTCACAACTTTAAAGACAATCATGGATTTGAACATTATCAAATACCTGATTTTAAGGGTATTTCAGGCGATTCTTCAGATAATCTTCCTGGAGTTAAGGGAATAGGTCCAAAAGGAGCTATCGACCTTTTAAATAGATATCAAACACTGGAAAACATTTATAACAACTTGGATCAACTTACCATGAATCAAAAAAATAAATTTTTAGAATCTAAAGATATTGCTTTTATGTGTAAAGAACTTGCAAAGTTGGAATTGTTTTTAGATATCAAAATTGAATTAAAAGATTTAGTCTTAAACGATTTATTAAATGATCAAGTAGATAATATTCTTAATGAGTATGAATTAATGACAATTAAAAAAGTATTGTCTAAAAAAATATTATAAGTTTAAACTTTTATTCTTCTTCTTCTTTAATGAAATATTTATTTTTAATTGCCAAGGCAAACAAAATAGTTATTGGAATTGATGATAAAGATAAAAAAGAAATACCAACTATAACACCTACTGAATTTTCATTTATAACTCTAAATTCATTGAAAATTGGTTGTATTGCTTTAATTTTTTCACTAGCCAATTTTGTTTCTGGAGTTGTTAAAAGTGTTATAAAACTTGTTTTAAAATTTAATTTTTGATATTTTTCCCTGTTATGACTCAAAGACATAAATTTAGATATTTTGTAATTTCAATTAACCCACATAGGACCTTGAATTAATTTATCACCATTAAAAATAACATTTAATAAAATTGCAAAATCATTTGCATCTTGCTCTATCGGATCATTTAGATTTAATTCATTATTTGCTAAAGTTTTTAAATCACCAATTGATGTTTTTAAATCATCGTGTTTGGATAATTGATTTAACAATGTACTTTGTTTCCATGAATCAAATCCAGTTCCTAAAGTAATAGAACCGACACCAATTAAACTAATAGTTGAACCCACTAAAAATTGTTGAAAAAAAACTTTATTATTAAACATAATTTATCTCATTAGTAATATTTTCTATTGTAAAAATAGCATATTTTATTATCTTGTTGTTATTTTTCATATCAATAATTATACATTAAAATATTTTGGATATTGTTTTAACAACACTAAAAAAGATAATAAAAAAACTTTATGAGTTGTTTGTTTTTAGAATTGCCAAAAATGCTTCTTGAGGCACTTCAACCTTACCAAAAGCTTTTGCACGCTTTTTACCAGCTTTTTGTTTTTTAAGGAGTTTTTGTCTACGAGTTACATCTCCACCATATAGTTTGGCTGTAACATCTTTACGGTAAGCTTTTACAGTTTCACGTGAAATTATTTTTCCACCAGCAAAAGCTTGAATAGGAACCTCAAAGTTTTGACGAGGAATTACTTCTTTTAATTTTTTAGTTAAATCTCTAGCTTTAAATTCTAAAAAGTCCTTATGAATAATTGCACTTAAAGCATCAATTTTTTCTCCATTTAATAAAATGTCAACTTTAATTAAATCTGATTGACGATA
>CAMRCV010000024.1 GCA_947041065.1 uncultured Mycoplasma sp. | reverse complement strand
TAAAAACAAAAATATCCAAGAATTAAATATCAAACCACAAGATATTGTTGATTTAATTAATTTTTCAATCGCAGGAACTATTTCAGGTAAACAATTAAAGGTGTTTTTCCCTAAGTTGGTTAATTTAAAAACATCTGTAGAAGATTTAATTAAAAGTGCTGGGTCTGTGCAAATATCAGATGAAAAAACTCTTACTCCTATCATTAACGATATTATTAAACAAAATCCTCATTTGATAGATGAATTTATCGAAAGACAAGAAAGATGTTTGAAATTTGTTATTGGTCAATTGATGAAATTAACTAAAGGTCAAGCTAACCCAATTGTAGCAACTAAAATCACAACTGAAATTTTGGAGACCCATGTCAAAGAAAAATAAAATAAAATACGGTTGAGATGCTGTTGAAAAACAAAAAACAAAAAACAAAAAACAAAATTACAAATGAGTTTCGAAACATACTTATAGAAACTCTACTGAAATAACATTTTTTGATAAAATCATCAAAATCATTATTTTAATTTCACTTAAATTAACATTAACTAAAAAAATATCTATTAATCCAGTTAAGAAAAGAGAATTAATAGATACAACTTATGAAAAAATTTCATCACCGAAATTTAACTTTATTCCTGCTGGATTAGGTCTCTATTTATTTTTCTCTATTATTCCTATCTCCATTATTGTCATTTCTATTATTGAAGCTATTTCTTATATTCCTGTTTTATCAGGAGGTAAAGATTTGGGTTGAGGATCAATTCTTCGAGTAGATATTTTAGCAAGAATAATTCCCGGTTTTGAATCTCTCTTAATCCAAATTAACCCAGGTGATGTCAATGCGGTTCTTCTTAATACTACAATTATCATTTTGTTGTTTTCTTCAATATGATTTTCTTCAAGAGGACTTTCAAAATTTATTGATAGTCAATCAACAATTTATGAGCATACAGAACAAACAAACTTTATTATCAAAAGGCTTAGATCTATAATGATGGTTCCAATTATTTCTATCTTTTTTATAATATCTTTTTTATCATTAATTCCTTTAATAGGTTTTTATCAACAACAATGACCCGGGCTTATTCCTGAACAGCATATTTTTGGATGACAGTATGAAGTTTTATTTTATATTACACTAACAATATATTTAGTTTTTTGAAGTTATTTTGGTGTAGGTTTATTATTTAGATTTTCACCTTTATTCAAGTTAAAATGAAAACAAATTTCACCTGGAATTTTAATTACAGTTATTCCGACAGTAATCTTTATTATGTCATTTGGGTATTTATCCGCTTTGATTGATTATGCCAAATATGGAAGTATTGGAACGTTCCTCTATTCTATTACTTTTGTCTTGGTGTTATCTTATTTTTTATATGCAGGTATTATTGTAAATGCATCCTATTATAAAACATTCTTTTCACAAAGAATGGTGCCAAAAAAATGATTCTTTACAAATATCATGTTAGATAAATTAGATATTTTTAAAAGAAGAAGATAGTTTTTTTATATATCCAGAACAGAATCTAAATTATCTAATTCTTTATATAAAATGTCTTCCATTTTCAATTCGATATCTATTCCGCCTTGCTCATTAATTTGATTGTCATTTGTTTTGATCTTAGCAATAATTAAATCACGTAAAATTTTTGGAATATTTTTAGGGATAGCAATTATTTGACCATTAATTTCAACATTTTCAGTTACTTGTTGAGGAATTAAATTAATATTGTTTAGTAATGAAATTAATACTTGGAAAGCTATTTCGTGACACATCTCATTAAATTTTGCAGAACCTTGCTCCGCATAAACTTGATATGGATTCTTTTGTGAATATTGCACAATGTTTGTAGATGATCTTAATTTGTCCATGATATCAATGTGATATTGTCATTGAGCATCAATAGATTCGATAAAAGTAGTTCTCTCATTTGATTTAATTCATTCAATTGATGTTTTTTCTGCAGAAATTTCTCTGGACTTTGTATATAGTTCTAAAATAATTTTTTCAAAAAATAATGGAATAGCTTCATTGGTTAAGTGTTTAAAATGTTCTTCTACAAAAACAAAATTACATTGACCTAAAAATGTTTCATTAATATAGCTTGTTAAGTGAGTATAGTTTACTAGTCCTGTATGGTGTAACACTCCATCAACGTAAATTAGTTGTTCACTAGCACTAGAAATAATTTTTTCAATTATAGGATACAAATCATCCTGAGTTAAAAGGATGTCTCTTTGTCTATAAAGTAAATCCCTTTGTCTCCTAATAACATCGTCGTAATTTAAGACAGATTTTCTACTGTCATAGTTAAACCCTTCTATTTTCCTTTGAGCACGCGAAAATGCCTTTAAAATAGTCTTACCTTCGATTTTGTTTTCTCCAGAGCCTTTAAAGATTTCTTTTCATTTTTCTTGTAAAGAAAATCTTTGAATCAATTGATCTTCTATTGAAAGAAAAAACTTTGATTCTCCAATATCACCTTGACGACCAGCACGACCTTTTAATTGATTGTCAATTCTACGTGACTCTGCCTTGTTAGTACCTAAAACATATAGTCCACCAACTTCAACAACTCCTTCACCTAATTTAATATCAGTTCCCCGACCGGCCATATTGGTAGCAATAGTGATTGAGTTTAATTCACCGGCTTTAGAAATAATTTCAGCTTCTGAACGATTTTGTTTAGCATTTAAAATAGTATGGGCAATATTGTGCTTTAAAAGTATTTCGTGTAAGTATTCAGATTCTTTAACTTCGGCAGTTCCAATCAAAATTGGCTGACCTGTTTTTTTAATTTTTTCAATCTCTTTAACCATGGCTTGAAATTTGTATTGAAAACTAATATACACTTCATCTGGATGATCGATTCTTCTAATTGGTTTATTTGTTGGTACAACATTAACTCTCATATTATAAATATCTAAAAATTCTTGCTCTTCTGTTTTGGCAGTCCCTGTCATTCCTGAAAGTTTTTTGAACATTCTAAAAAAGTTTTGATAAGTAATAGTTGCCATAGTTTTAGTTTCAGGCTCAATTTCAATTTTTTCTTTCGCTTGTAAAGATTGTTGTAATCCTTCAGAATATGATCTACCTTCCATTACTCTACCTGTAAATGAATCAACCAATTCTATTTTTTCATTTAAAACAATATATTCAACATCACGCTTCATAATAATTTGAGCACGCAAAGCATTTTGAATACGGTGAACTATTTCAGAGTTTTGAATTTCGTATATATTTTTTACATTATAAAATTTGTTGGCTTTATTAACCCCTTTATGATTTAAAGAAATAGATTGTGATTCATGATCAACTTGATAATCTTCAGGCGACAAAGAAACTGCAAATTGATTTGCTGTTTCATAAAGTTTCGAATCATTTGATTCTCCTCCTGAAATAATTAATGGAGTTTTCGCTTCATCAATTAATATTGAATCAACTTCATCGATTAAGGCAAAGTTTAAACCTCTTTGAACCTTTTGGTTTTTATGAACTACCATATTATCACGCAAGTAATCAAACCCTAGTTCTGAATGGATAGAATAAGTAATATCAGCAGCATAAGCTTGTCTTTTCGCTTCTTTATCAGCTTTGGGTTTGTTTATTCCTACGGTTAAACCTAATCAGTTAAAAACTTCTCCCATTTCTTCGGCATCACGAGCTGCTAAATATTCATTAACTGTAGAAACAATAACTCCTTTACCACTCAAAGCATTTAAATATATTGGAGCAATTGAAGTAATGGTTTTACCTTCTCCGGTTTTCATTTCTGCAACAGAACCTAAATCTAAAACAACACCACCAATGATTTGAACATCAAATGGTCTCTTTTTCAAAACCCTAAAAGTAGCTTCTCTAGAAACTGCAAAAGCTTCATTTCGAATATTTTCTAATGTTTCACCTTTTTTTAACCTTTGTTTAAAAACACGAGTTTTGTTTTTCAACTGATCATCAGTTAAATTCTTAATAGTTCTTTCTAATGAATTTATTTTTTTCAAAGATGCTTCAGCAGATCTTATTTCCGCTGAACGAAAAGACATATATTCTTTATTTGATTTTGATTTCTCTTTTTT
Organism: uncultured Mycoplasma sp.; assembly: GCA_947041065.1. Classification (GTDB taxonomy): domain Bacteria; phylum Bacillota_I; class Bacilli_A; order Mycoplasmatales; family Metamycoplasmataceae; genus UBA710. The sequence continues at coordinate 2,864 of CAMRCV010000024.1, read as the reverse complement.
ATTTATCTTTTTATCTTTATAAGACTTTTTATTGGTATTAGTGCTATTCATATATATAATTTTATATAAAAAAAATGTTTTATTGTAAAAAACATTTTTTGATTTTATTTATTATTATATTTAATTAACATATCAATAACTAAATCATTAACAATTTGAGGTTCAAGTTTCTCTTTTGGAAGCATTCCTTCAATCATCTTGATATCTTCTATGTTATATAATTTAGCAAGTTTTTCATAGTGCTCTTGATAATCAGCATCTTTAGCTTCTAATTTTTCTTCTTTAGCTAAATGTGCGTATAACAATGAAGTAGCAATATTTTTCTCAGCTTCAACCGTTAATTCTTTAGTAATATCTTCACCTGTAAGTTGTGACATTTCTAAATATTCTTTTTTGCTCATTCCTTGTTTTTTCAAGTTTTCATCAAATCTCTTCATTAATGTTTGTACTTCTTTTAACATTAATGTTTTAGGAACTGGAATTTCATTTTGATCTAATAATCTTGAGAATACTTCGTTCTTAAATTTAATTCTTGATTTTTCAAGGTTTTCTCTTTTAGTTAAATCTAATAAATAATCATTCAATTGTTTTGGTGTCTCTACACCTTTCATGTTAAGTGTTTTGATAAAATCAGCATCTAATTTTGGTAAATCTAAAACTTTTATTTCTTTAATATTAATTTTGAATTCAACTTTTTTGTTTGCTAATTCTTTTACATGGTAATCTTTAGGGAATGTTACATAAATGCTACCTTCATGACCTAAACTTAAACCCATCAATTCATCTTCGAATCCAGGGATAAAGTTACCTGAACCAACTTTGAATTCAAAGTCTTCAGCTTCTCCACCTTCAAAAGCTTCTCCATCATCAAAACCTTTAAAATCGAAAATTATTGTATCGCCTTTTTCAATTTTGATATCTTTACCTTTTTTAGGTAATAAAACTGCAGTTTTAGAAAGTAATTTGTTTTCTTGTTCAGTCACAGATTTTTTTAACTTAGCATCACTTTCTAATGCATCAAGTGAAATACCTAATTTTTTATAATCTTTTAATTTGAAATCAGGGAATAAAGGATATATATAAATAATTTCTAATTCATCATTTGATACTTTATCAACTGTGTATGTTGGGTTATCTAAAATAATTTCATCGTCAGTAATTTCTTTTGAAGCAATTACTACATATTTATCCAATAGAGAAACAATTGCTTTTTCTCATATTTGGCCTTCAGAAATATATTCTTTAGCTTTTATTAAAGGAACTTTACCTTTTCTAAAACCTTTAATACTTAAATCTTTGGCAATTAAACCAAATGCTTTAGTTTGTGATTTTTTTCATTCATCTTGTGGTACTGGAATTACAATTCTCATTTCAGATGTTTTTTTGTCTATTGTTTTTGTAGTCATATTTTAATTATCTCTCGCTTCTTATATATAGTATAGAATTTTGCTAAAACTATTTTTAAACATTATACTAATTTTTTGAAATAGTTTTAAAAATTTTGGTTGCAACTTCATTATCTTTAATGATTTCAAGGTCTCCCAACAACGCTCTAGAGACTAAAATAATTTCATCAACGTGATCAACATATTTCATAGATAAGTTTTCTGGGAATATTAAAGAGATATATATTAAAAATGATTCCATAGCAATTCTTTTAACAATTGGGTCTTCAATATTTTTAGCTTCAATAGCAATAATGTTTTCAATACAATATTTTGAATCAAAAATTGATTTCATTTTTGAAGGATTGATAGTTTTTCCATCAATTGTAAAGTCATAATCTAACTTTTGAACAATTAAACTTTCAACAAAGATTGTTTTTGCGTTATTTGCAATAGTGTGAGAAATCAATATTCTTTGAATAGTTTCTTCATAGCCTACTCAATTAAATTGTGAAATTTGTGTTAAAGCTAATGACTGTCTACCGTTTTCTATCCCTTCACCAAGTATTTCTAATAGTTCTTCTCTATTCATAGTCATTTTTTTCTTGTCAAATGAAATTGAGTACTCTTTAAAAAGTTTTTTCATTTCTCTTTCATGTTCTGAGGGTATGTAAGGCATAGATAATTCTTTTTTAAGTAATAAAACAGCTTGATCTAAATCAACCTCTCTAATTTTTTTAATCTCTTGGATTATCTCTTGATAGTAATTTTTTTCATTCATATAATATAAATAATATCTTATTTTTATAAAAAAAGCAAAAAAAAATGGCGATCACGGGAGGATTCGAACCTCCGACCACATGCTTAGAAGGCACGTGCTCTGTCCCCTGAGCTACGCGACCATTTAATAATTAAATTTTATCATAATTATTTTATATTAATTAAATTTAAAATAATTGCACATAAGTATTGAGTTTAGAGTTATCTAAAATATTAATTTTTAAAAAGTTTTAAAATTTCTTGAGCAACACTTAAAGAGACCACTTCTTGTAATTCTTCCAAACTAGCATTGTAAATGTTGTTATATGTTTTAAAGTGATTAAGAATTTTTAATTCTGTTTTTGCACCTATTCCAGGAACGTTCATCAACAAACCTTCCAAGCTACTTTTCGAATTTTTGTTACGATGCATTGTTTTTGCGAATCGATCAACCTCTTCTTGCATACCGCTCAAGAAAGCATAAGCGTTATCATCAATATTTTTTTCTTGGCGATTTTCTAAAAGCACTAAATTAGTTTTGTGGTTGTTATTTTTTACCAAACCTATTATGGGTATATCAATATTTAATTTGTTGATAGTAAATCTAGCTTCGTTTAATTGTTGAATTCCTCCATCTACAATCAAAAGATCTGGTGTAGGGTTATCTTTATTAAAATATTGAGTTAAACCTTGGTGCATATACTCCACAAGATCGGAAGA
>CAMRCV010000023.1 GCA_947041065.1 uncultured Mycoplasma sp. | reverse complement strand
CCATCAGTACCTGAATTTTTTGCTTTTGAAAAGTTATTAGTAAAGATTCCTTCTTTGACAATCCCATCTTTAGTAACTTCATCAACAAAAATTGAATTCTCAAAAGATGTCAACATGCCTAGGATTTCCATATTTTTTAATTGGAAATAATTTTCATCTGTTTTTGCTGAACTTATAAAAAGATTAAAGTATGCCGGACCTTCGGAATCAACACTTCATAATTGCGGACTTAAAGAAGAAAGTCTATGAGTGATAAGTGGCATTAGTGATGAGATTGTCATTCCAACTTCCAAAGTTTTTTTCATCGTAAAAATATCTGATATTAAAAATTGAAATTTTAATTCTGTTCTTGAAAAATTTGCATTATTAATATCAAATGAAACTAGTTCCTTGAAAGTCTTTAAATATTCAACAAGGTAGTTTCCAAAAACATTTAAAATATCAGGTTGCATTTTTTTAAAAGACATAATAATAAATGTGTATTCTTTTTCTTGGTAAGTATTAATTTTGTTATTTAAAAATAAATCAAAATTAATCGGACATTTTTCGTCACTAATTTTTGAAGTTGATAAAATTGAAAAACTATAGTCTGGATTTTTAGTAACAATATATTTATTGCCTTCGATTTCAAACATTGATTGTTGGTCTCTAATTTTGATAGTTTCCAAATTAGCAATAAAGGTTCTTTTTTCATCTTGGTTATAAAGTTCCACATCTCAAGCAAAAGGTGATTTTGTTTGATGTTCACTTTTAATGATTAGCTTATTTGCAAAATCAAAAGCATATTCTTGTTTGCCATATTCTTCTTCTCATAGTTCTATTGGTTTTTTTTCCATATTTTTCCTAACATTAATTGCCTTTTATTAAAACGCCATCATTTTTATAATATTTATATTATCATTCTTTAATTAATCTCAAATAATATTTGTGAAGTTAAGAATTTGTTGTCTAATAATCTTCAAACCTTTATTAACATCAGGTTCTCCATTTTTAATTAGTAAGTTTCTTTTTTTAGTAAACTTTACTAATTCGTTATATTTACCAACTTCATCTTCGCAATACTCAATCCCAATTTCTTGAAATTTTTCAGGAGCATGTTTTTGCATGAGTTTAGAAATTGCATAATAAAAATCTAAATCACTAACAACTTCTGCTTTAATAGCTCCAGTAGCAACTAGTTTTAAAGCATCTTTTTGATTGATTAATTTTGGCATTAAAATTCCTGGAGTATCTAAAAGTTGAATATCACCAGCGGCAATTCATTGCAAAGATCTTGTTGTTCCGGCAAAGTTAGCAACTCTTGTTTTTTTAGCTTGAGCCAATAAATTAATCATTGTTGATTTACCAACATTTGGCATTCCAATTACAAAACATCTTAACCTTGGTTTTAGTAATCCTTTTTTGGCATCTTTTTCTCTCTTTTTCAATAGAACTTGTTCTAACTTATTTAAGATTTTTTTTCTAGATTGTGTTTTTTTCAAATTAACCACAACTGACATGTCATACTCGTTATTAAATCGAGGTAGGATTTGATTTAATTTGTCAACATTAGTAAAGTCGCTTTTTGTAAAAACAAATAACCTTGGCTTTCTTGGTCCAATTTTATCAAACTCATCATTATATGGAGATAGTGGAACTCTACCATCTAAAAGCACAATAAAACAATCAACAATGTCTTGCTTATCTTTTATATCGTTAAACGCCTTTGCCATATGGCCAGGGAACCAATTTATTAAATCCATTTTTTAATTATATATGAAATATATTTAATTGTTGGTTTGTTTGAACGAACAATTACTTTTATTAATATTTCTTCAGAAAATCATCTTGATAATCGAGAATTATTTCAACATCATTTGATACTTTATCTTTTAAGAATTGGTTAATGCCCTCAATAAAGACTTCTTCAACTTTATGAGAAACAATTATAAAGTTGATTCCTAAATTTTGCAAAACAACTTTTTCATTTCATTTAATATCTGAGGTAATTAATAAATCACAATTATCCTGTGCATTATGTTTGATAAATTCGTAAACATCACCAGCTCCTGGAGCAAAATAAATTTTGCCAACTTTTGATTCCCAAGAGTTTGATCAATTAGAAATAACATATTCTAAATTAAAATTGCTTTTGATTAATTCAGTTAGTGATGAAAATGATTTGGAGTATTCCACAATAGAATTAAATTTATAACGCTTGATTATTTTGTCCAATAAATCTAATTTCTTTAATAAGTAATAATCAGTTCCCATAGTGTGAGAATCAAAAGAAGTATGAAGCGAATAAGTAGCAATATTATTTTCTTTAACTAGATTAAATAATTCTTCTTTTGATGGATCTAATTTAATAGCCTCTATTTTAGAAGGAGCAAAGCAAAATGGGTGATGGGAAATAATTAGAGAAACATTTTCTCTAATCGCTCTTAAAATGGTTTTTTTGTCCACATCAAGGGTGACAATGATCTTTAAATCCTTTTCTTTTGTTGCAAAAAAGGAAAAACCACCGAAATCTCATGGTTCTTGAGATGTCAATGGAAATTCTGTTTCCAATAATTTAATTAATTTATCTTGGTTATTAATTTTCATTTTGGTAAAAATCTTTTAATTTCTTTCTTCTTTGAGGGTGTTTTAATTTTCTTAAAACTTTTGTTTCAATTTGACGAACTTTTTCTCTTGTGTAACCTAATTCTAAAGCGATTTCATCTAATGTATGAGATTTGATTCTTTCACCATTTGCATCAAGACCAATTCCATATCTTTTTTGAATAATTTCTTTTTCAAAATCATCTAAGTGAGATTCAATCATTTCTTCTAAAATTGCAGAAAGTTCTTCTTGAGCAGCAAAATCAACAGGAGAAATAACATTATTATCTTTAATGAAATCACTAAATGATGAATCGTCTTCTTTTCCAATCGGTTTATCTAATGAAATAGGATCGATATTAATACGACGAATGTATTGAACTTTTTCAGCAGTAAAATCTTCTCCATATCTTTCAGCGATTTGTTGATCGGTTGGAGTTTCATTTAATTCTTGTTGTAATTCTCTTTTGATTTTAATTATTTTGTTAATTGTTTCAACCATATGAACAGGAACTCTAATAGTTCTTGCTTGATCGGCAACAGCTCTTGTGATCGCTTGTCTAATTCATCATGTCGCATAAGTAGAAAACTTAAATCCTTTTCTTCAATCATATTTTGATACAGCTTTAATAATTCCGGCATTACCTTCAGAAATTAAATCAATAAAAGAAAGTCCTCTATTTTTATATTTTTTAGCATTGTTAATAACAAGTCTTAAATTTCTTCTAATTAATATTTCTTTGGCTTTTTTTCCGTCACGTCCACCTTTTTCAATACGTTTAGCAAGATCAATTTCTTCTTCAGCGGTAAGTAGTTGTCCGTATTTACCAATTCAACGCATATATCATTTAACAATATCACTTGTCTCTGATAATTTATTTTTCATATTTTTATCAGATACTCTAACGTGTTTAATGTTATCGTGAATATCAAGCTCATCACTTTCGTCATAATCTTTTAATTCTAATTCATCCATTGAATCAAAATTCTTTAATTCAAAATCATCAGTATCATTTAAAGAAACATCTTCATCTGTCAAATCACTTAAATGAGCAGGAATCATATCTGACATATCAGCTTCCTGTGAAATAATTTTAGTTTCCATTAAGTGTAAAATTAAATCATCAAGATCATTGTCTTCAATCTCTAATTTTTTCTTCTCAAGAAACTTGAAAACTTTTTCTTGTGAAATATATTTATTTTTCGCATCTTTTTTTGTTTGTTTTTTTAGTTCTACTTCAAGTAATCCAACAATAAAATCAAATTTCGGATTTGAAACAACTGGTTTAGTAGTTTTCGCTTTTGCTGGAGCTTTAGGTTTCGGTGCTGCTTTTGGTTTGGCTTTTACTTCAACTTTAACTTCTTCTTTTGCCGGAGCTTTAGGTTTTGGTGCTGCTTTTGGTTTTGCTTCGACTTCAACTTTTGCTGGAGCTTTAGGTTTCGGTGCTGCTTTAGGTTTTGTTTCAACTTCAACTTTTGCTGGAGCTTTTGGTTTTGGTGTTGCTTTTGTTTCAGCTTTAACTTGTGGTTTTGCTTTAACTTGTAGTTCCATTGTGTCAAAAGGAATTACTTCTGGTTTGACAAAATTTGCTTCAATTCCTTTTTTTCTACTAGTTGCGTTTGATTTTGAAATCGTTTTCTCTTTCTTTACACTGCTTTTTCTTTTAAATAATGCCATAATTTATTTCCTTTGTTTTTTGTTTTTTGTTTTGATTGAACTTTGTATTATTTTTGAAATAAAATTGTCATCTGGATTTTTTTCAACAGTTTTTTCTAACTTTGTTTTGTTTTGACTCAACTTCATATCTAGCTTGTCTTTTTCTAGATTATTAATTGTTTCAATAAATTCTTCTTCTGTATTAGGTGGATTTTTTGTTTTCTCGATTTCCTTTAATTCTTTTTCTAACTCTTCATTAATTGTAAAATCTTTTTCATTTTTTTTCATGATGATGTATTTTGCTAACTCCATATATTTTGAAGTTCCCAAAAAAACATCTTGAGATAAATAAATTGTTATAAGTTTAGGGTTCTTCAACATTCCCAACAATAATCTATTAATATTAATAAATATGTAAGTATCTTTTATTTTAGTGGTTTTTTGGTAATTTGTAACATTATTTTTAGCAATTATTTTATTTGTTGCTATTTTATCTACCCCTGGTTGAAAAATATTGTTTATTTCAGTAGGCTCAATATTCAGCAAATTAGAAATTTTATTTGAGTATTGTGATTTGACAATTGAATTACATAAATTTAAATAGTTATTAAATTTTTTCAAAAAAGGTTTGATATTATTTGGGTTATTAATATCAATTGAATTGATTAAATATTGATAAATAAATTCAATACCCGCCATTCTTTGATTCAATAAATTGAGGAACTTTTTATCTCCGTTTTTATTTAGATATTCATCAGGATCATATTCAGAATCATTTTTTATAATATTAACATCTATATTAACTTTCATTAAAAGAAAAATTGATTTAATGGTTGCTTTTAATCCAGCTTCATCGCTATCAAAAAAAAGAACAACAGAATGATTTTTTAATTTTGATGTATGAATTTCTGAAATTGAAGTTCCCATTAAAGCAACCGCATTATCAATACCAACTCTTGCAAAAGCAATAACATCCATGAACCCTTCAACTAAATAAATTTCTTGACTAATTTCTTTCGCTCTTCAGAAATTATAAATAATTGCTGATTTATTGAAAACTATTGAATCTCCTGAATTAATATATTTATAAACTTTTTCATCCTTATTCAAAGATCTTGATGAAAGTCCAACAATATCTCCAAATTCATTTTTAATAGGGAAAATAATACGGTCAGAAATTGTTTGGTTTTCGTTTTCGTTAATCAATGAAGCATTAATCATTGTGGAAATATTATTATTTTTTTTAATAAGAAACTCTTTGTAACTTTCAACATTTTTAGGTTTGGCATAACCAATAGAAAACATGTTTTGAATTTTCAAATTTAAATTTCTATCTTTCAAAAATTTTAATGCATTAACATTTTCTTTAAAAGTTAAATCATAGGAAAACTTTTGGGTAACGTCATTAAAAACTTTAATAATATCTTTTTGGTTTTCGTTATATCTAGAATTTTCAACATACTCAAAATTCTTATGATCTATTTCATATTTTTTTGCAAGAAAAACAACAGCGTCTTTTTTTGACATACCTTGAAATTTCTCCAAGAATGTAATTACATTTCCAGAAACTCCACAAGAGAAACATTTAAAAAATTGTTTCTCTTGAGAGATTGATAATGACGGAGATGTGTCATTATGAACAGTGCATATACCTTTGTAGTTTTTGCCGACTTTCGAAAGGTTGATAAATTCTCCAACAATTTCAACAATGTCTGATTTTTGCAATATTTCATTAATTGTTGATGAACTCAAATTTGCTCCTTTTATTTTTTGTTTATATATTCTTTTATATCTGTAATAAAAATTCTTTCTTGTTCCATAGTATCTCTATTTCTAATGGTAACCTTTTTATCTTCTAAAGAATCATAATCAAAGGTAATTGAATAATATGTTCCGATAGAATCTTGACGTCTGTATCTTTTACCAATAGAACCCGCTTCATCAAAAGATACCGCAATATCATTTTGAACAAGGTCTAAATAAATTTCTTTTGCAGAATCAGATAATTTTTTAACCAAAGGTAATATCGCTACTTTATAAGGTGCAATATCTTTATCTAACTTTAAAATGATACGCTCATCATTTTCCAGTTTTTCAACTTCATATGAATCAACTAATATTGCTAACAATAATCTATCGACACCAACCGAAGGTTCAATAACTGTCGGAATAATAAATTCATTTGTTTCAGGAACCAAATATTGTAATTTAGTATTTGCAAATTTGTTATGAGCGGATAAATCAAATTCTTGACGATTAGAAATTCCCATCACTTCTCCTCAACCAAAAGGATAAAGGAATTCAATATCACTTGTACCTTTAGAATAATGAGCTAGTTCATCTTGTTCATGTACTCTAATTAATAATGATTCTTTTTTGATTCCTAAAGACATTATAAATTCGTGAGATTTTTTAACATAGTAATGATAGTCTTCTTCACTTCTATCTAGAAAGGTAAAGAATTCCAATTCCATTTGTTCAAACTCTCTAGTTCGAAAAATAAAATTACCTGGCGTTACTTCATTTCTAAAAGATTTTCCAATTTGCCCAACTCCAAAAGGAAGTTTCAATCTTAAAGATCTTTGGATGTTATTAAAATTAACAAAGATTCCTTGAGCTGTTTCTGGCCTTAAATAAATAGAACTTTTTTTATCCTCAACTACTCCTTGCGAAGTTTCAAACATTAAATTAAATTGTTTGATTCCTGTTCAATCTGTTTTTGAACCATCGTATTCTTTAACATTGTCTTTCAAAAATTTTTCTAAAAGTTCATTGCTCATTCCATTAGCATTTTTTTTCGATATTTCTTCATAGATATGATCTGCACGATATCTTTTGTGATTGATTTTATTTTCTATTA
>CAMRCV010000022.1 GCA_947041065.1 uncultured Mycoplasma sp. | reverse complement strand
TAAATCTTATTACATTATCTGTTGTTCTATTAATAAACATTACTTCTGCATTAATACCCAAATTATCTTCAGAATTGATTTTTACACCTTCGTCATCAACAACAAAAACATAAAGTGGTTTACTAGAATTTTTAAAATTGTTTTTTATTGATATTGATAATTCATTTTTTGTTGAGTTTTTAGAAGAAAAGCTACCAATTACTAATTTTTGATTATTAAAATCATATCTCATTGTTTTGATGTCTGTATTGAAACTAAATTCAAACCCAGGCGGACAATTGATATCTAGAATATTTTGAAAGTCTGCCATTTGGTTTTTTTCAGGTAAAAAAAGATTCAAAAAATCCTTTAAAGTATATTTCATTTTATGATCATCAATTACATTTAAGTTTTGTAAATAAGATGTTGCTTCTCTAGAGTATTGTTGTCAAGTTTTAAAACCTGAAACTATTGACGTTGTTTCTATAACGTTATTATCAATCGTCACCAAAACCCTAAACTCAATTTTAGTACCGTCTAATATTTTTGAAAATTCGAATTTAACATCAATATTTTTACCGACTAAAATTTCTTGAAAGTCTTTTGTTAATTCAAAGTTAGATAATGAATTTATTGGATCATCCAAATATAATTTTGCAGGATATTTTAATATCTCTACTTCTTTATCTTTAATTGGTGTAATAAGGATTTCATTATTTTGTAAAAAATCATTTATTAAATTGATTGACGTATCACCCTCACTACTGCAAGAAGATAAGACAATGATAGGAGAAAGTATTGTTGATAACAACATTGTTCGCTTTAAAAAAAATTTATTTTTACTCATAATAACAACTTACAACTTCTGGTTATTATTTTAATTTGTCAAAAGGTTTGTAACCGTCGAAAGAACTATATTCAGAATAAACTTGACTTGTTTTAGTTATCTTAACTGTTGAATCAGTAATTAAAGAAACAACATATTCAAAACTTAAATTAGCTTCTTTGGAATTAATGTTAATTTTTGTTATTTCAATATTATAAGAATAATTATTTAATTCTGTTTGCTTAGAAAAAGTTACATTATTAGTAGATATATTATCAACTAAATATTGACCATTCAAACTCACTTCAGGTTCTGAAATGACGAAGTTATTTTTTTCAAATAAAGAAGCTTCTTCTTTATCAAAAAAACTGATCAATTGTTTTTCAGCTGTTGACATCTTATTAGTATTATAAGCATAAATTGATGCAATTACAATCGCAGGTGTAGCAACTGCAACGACTGCACCAAATGTTATTAATGCTAATTTAGTATTTTTGTTTTTCATTTTAACCTCTATGTTCTTGTATTTGATAAGTGAATTATTTTAATATAATTAAATTACTAAAAAGATTAACAAAGTAATTGCAAAAACTGAAATGATTGCAAATACTAATCCACTAATTAATATATTATTTTTTTTCTTATTTTTTTTTCTTTCAAACATGTTTTAAACCTTTATATTTACATTTACTTTTTTAAATATTTAAAATTATATCATAAATTGATTATTATAATATTCTTTTAAATACAAAAATTTGTATTTTATTATTAAAAAAACACCTTTCAATAGTGTTTCTTTAATTATATTTCCTTAATCCTATTGATTAATTATATTTAATTAAACTGTAGGAACGGCGTTTTTAGCTTCTAAACTTTCTTCGTATTTAGTAACAGCTTCTTCTACAACACCAACATATAGAAACATTGAATCAGGAATATGATTTAACTCACCTGATAAAATTCTTTCCATACTTGCTAGTGATTCATCCAAAGTAACAAACTTACCTTTAATTCCAGAGAATTTTTCAGCAATAATAAATGGTTGTGTCAAGAATTTTTTTACTCTTCTACCAATACGTACATTTGTTTTATCTGCTTCTGTTAAAGAATCAAATCCTAAAATATTAATAATATCTTCAAGAGATTTTAATTTCTCTAAAAACTTAATTGTTGATTTAGCAACAGTTATGTGTTTTTTAGAAGTATATCTTTTTGATAATAGTTTTGAAGATGAAGACAATGGATCAACAGCAGGGTAAATACCTTCTGCAGCTAATTGTCTACTCAAGATGATTGTTGAATCAAAGTGAGCAAACGCAGCAACAGCAGCTGGATCTGTAAAGTCATCGGCTGGAATATACATAGCTTGAATAGATGTAATATCACCATCAAGTGTTGAATTAATTCTTTCTTGTAGTTTTCCCATTTCTGAAACTAGAGTTGGTTGGTACCCAACAGCAGATGGAGTTTTTTCTAACAATGTTGAAATTTCTGAACCAGCTTGTACATAACGGAAAATGTTATCCATAAATAATAGAACTGATTTACCAAGATTATTTCTGAAATATTCAGCTACTTTAATTCCTGTAAATCCTGCACGGAATCTTAAACCTGGAGATTCGTTCATTTGTCCAAAAATAAATGTTGTTTTATCTAAGAAACCTAATTCTTTAGCTTCTTGTCATAGTTCATGACCTTCACGAATACGTTCACCAATCCCTGTAAAAACAGATAGACCATCATGGTGCTTAATAAATGTATTGATAAGTTCTTGAACAACAACTGTTTTACCAACACCAGCTCCACCAAGTAGACCTGTTTTTCCACCTTTTGGAAGCGGTAATAAAATATCGATAACTTTAATTCCTGTTTCCAAAATTTGTGATTTAGGAATAATACCATATCTTTGGTTTTCACGTTTTTCAGTAACTTGCATTGGAGTATAGTTTTTACCTATTAATTTAAAATTAGGATTATCTAAAATACGACCAACTGGATCAATAACACGTCCTAGAATTGATTCACTAATTTTTACAGAATATGGTTGGTTTTTTGATTCCAATAACATTCCTATAGTTAAACCTTCTTCTTTACCTAGTACAAACGCTGAAACTAATTTATCATTTTTAATATCAGATATTTCTAAGATACGTGTTTCTCCGTTGTCTAAGTGAATTTCAAAAACAGAACTAATAATTGGTTTTTCTAAAGCTTTGATTATTTGAATTTTGTAAACTTGAGATTTGATCTCTACAATCATACCTGTTATAACAACAGATTTGTTTTCCATAGGAAGAACTGGATTTGTAGGAACAAATTTATCTATTTGTTTTTCAGTAGCAAGAGTTTTTCTAATAAATTTAATATCTGTTTGAGCTAAAAGTATTGCTTTAATCATTGTAATTTTATCAACACGACTTACATGTAATATATTGTGGATATCACAAATAACATTTAATTGGTGTTCATTCATTAAAGCTAAATTTTCAGGTAAGTAAATTTTAAATTTTGATTTTTCAGATAAATTATCGAAACTTCTTTCAACTTCATTGTTCATTTTTTCTAAAGTTGGTGCAACAGAAACAGAGTTTGATACAACTGTTTTAGTTTTTTCAGGAGCTAAATCAATTTTTAATGTTTGTGTTTTAGTTTTAAGATTAATAGTAGAAGTTGAATATTTACTTTTGTTTTCAGCAACAGCATTAATAATCATATCGTTATTCAAATCATCAAATTCCATAATTTTTTCAATAATGGTTGTTTTGCTAATTTTTCCTGGAGTTCCTATTTTACCTAACTTTGCAGCTTTTTTCAAATTATCTGTTGTTAGTTTTTTTAAAAAATCCTCTTTTTCATTTTTAGAATTAAATTTCATATGCTATCCCCTTTTCATATCCTCTTCTCTCGTAAGACAATAATACCCTTCCGTCATTTCTAATATCTTTAAATACTTTGATAAATTCTGGATTATTACGTAATCATTTGTTCTCTGATAGAATGTGGTATTTTAATAGAGGTAAAATTATGTGTTTTAGATACAATTGAATAACATCATCTGTCATTGCTTTTTGATTCATAAGACTTGCAAGTTTCATACCTAAGATATCTTTTGATAAAAATACTTTTAAAACTTCTTTAATAACTGAAACTTCACTTACTGATTCATTCTTATCGTTGTTGTAGAATGACAAGAATCCATTTCTCAATAAGAAGAACAAGATTACTGAAGTATTGTAATCAATAACTTCGTATTCCCCTTGATCAATCATAACTTCGAAAGCTTTTCCTTTGTTATTTCTTTCTGCATCTTCTGCAGATAAATTTGAGTTAAATGAAGAAAGTTTTTTTTGTTCTTCATATTCTGAAATTAAACGTTTAAGTCCTGAAGTAGCTTTTGCCATAGAAGGTGTTTGTACTGCTGATCCCAAACGAGAAACAGATACAGTAATTTCTAAAGCTGGTCTTCTACCTTCATTAAATACTGTAGTAGAAGTATATATTTGTCCATCAGTAATTGAAATTAAGTTTGTAGGGATGTATCCTGAAATATCTCCACCCAATGTTTGAGCTATTGGAAGAATTGTAATTGATCCTCCACCGAAATCTTCAGTAAATCTTCCACATCTTTCAAGTAATCTTGAGTGTGTAAAGAAAATATCTCCAGGGAAAGCTTCACGACCAGGAGCTCCACCAATAATAAGTGAAAGTTCACGGTAAGCATCAGCATGATTAGTTAAATCATCTAATACTAATAGAACGTCTTCACCTTGTTCTTGGAAGAATTCTGATACAGATGCACCAACATAAGGAGCAAGGTATTTAGCAGCGGCAGTATCATCAGAAGCAGCAACAATAATTATTGTTTGATTCATAACTCCTCTGTCTTTAAGAGTGTTGTAAATTTCAACAACTTCTTCACGCTTTTTACCAACAGCAACATAAACGTTTTTAACATTTGTATCTGCTTGAGATAACATAGCTGTTACAGCAAGTCCTGTTTTACCAGTTCCTCTATCACCAACGATTAATTCTTTTTGACCTTTACCTACTGGTAAAATACCATCAATAGCTGTAGTACCTGTAACCAATGGTTCACTTAAAAGTTTTCTTGCGTAAATAGGCTTAGCTTCTTTAAAAATATCTAACGAAGCAAGTTTCTTAACTTCACTAACTTCAGGTCCTGCAATCATTTGCGAACCATCTATATCAATTATTGATCCTCAGTAATTATTAAAGATATCCGCTTTATATGGAAGACCTGTAGCTGTAGCTGTTGAACCAACTTGCAATGAAGCATGTGCTTCAACTTTTAGCAAAGCAACAAATGCTTTTGTGTGTGTTGCTTTTAGAACAATACCATTAACGTTCTTGTTGAATCTTATTTCTTCAAGAAATTGATAGTTGTGCTCTCCCTCAATTGTAATAATGTTATCCTTGATAGCTATTATTTTTAATTCTTTTTGTTTTATCATAAATACCCCTTATTTCTTATTTCCTTATTTCTCATGCTACTATTGATTTCAATAATACTTTTTTAGACACTTTAATCACATCATCTTGATGCTCTAAAAGCTTGAATACATTATTGTTTTTAGAATAATTCTCTGCCGAGAAATAATTCGATAACTGACTATATTCTTTTAGTGCTGGTTGATTTTTAGAAATTTCTAACATATCTTCCAGTTCTTCCAAATTAATTGTTTTCAAATTTGAAAAGTTTTTATAAATTTGAATTAGCATCTTATCAGGAATTATATCAAACTTACCATTCAACATAACCAAATCCCCTAATTGATTTGACACTCTCATTACATCTTCAGCCATAACGAAACTTGTTTTTTCTTCTTTTGATGAAGATTCTTTTTCTCTATATTTAACAACTAGCGCTGCTACATCATAAATTGTTATAAGATCTGAGGTGCTTCCTTTACTTTTGAAAGGCATCCCCAGTAACAATTCAACAGGTTTGTAATCCACAGTCAATATTGTTATATCAACAATTACTTGACTTTCATCTAAATAGATTGATTTTAATAAATCAGGATTAATAGCTGTGGTTAATGTTAATTCTCTTTTGTCATTAGCCATTATTCACCGCCCCTTGTAATTTTCACTAAGGGAAATTCTTCTTCTTCTTCTCTTAGTTTAAATGCTGCATACAATAGCAATGATTGCATCGTTGCTTCTTCTTTTCTAGTTCTGTTATAAAGCATTCTTAGATCAAATTGTTGTTCAGTCAATTTATTTTTTTTCTCTTCAAGTAATTGAAGTTCTAGATTGTACTGTTCAATGTTACTAAGAATTTTAGTTTCATAAATGTTTTGCTTAATAATCGTTTTTGTTAATTGTTCATACAATACATAGATATTAGGATTTCATTCAGCTTTATCAATATTAATATTTGACATAATTTTTTTATGATTTAAGATATATTCATGAAGAGAACTTGTTTTTGTTTCATCAAGTGGTTCAGCATTGTCAGTTCTTGCTTTTTGTTTCTTCTCGTTAGAGTTTGACAAAATGTTTTCAAAAGGTAAGATTTGTTTTGAAACAACAGGCTCACTATGTAAGTTAGAAGCTTGAGTAATTAACATTAAAGCTTTACTGAATAAATTATTTTTTAGTCCAATCTCAATTAATGCACTTACTTTTTGAGAAAGTTCTTCTAAGTTTTCAAAAGAAGAATATTCAAAATGTTCAATAACATTTAATTCTAATTTTTGACAAATCATATTTACATTAGAACCAAAAGTAATAATGTAATCATTTGGAGTTACTGTTTTAATTAGAGTTTCTTCTAATTTTTCTAGCATGTTTTTTGAATATACATCTAGTTTTTTTGGATCAACTAAAAAATACATTGTAGAATCTATTTTAGTTTTTTTAACTTCTTTTTCATCTCTGTCAAAAAACATTATTCCTCTTTTAACAAATCAACGTTCTTCTACTGCATTTAGTAAATTTAAATTAACTGTTTTTAAATTTTGAATATTTTCTAACTTATTTATTTCTTGATTTAATAATTGTAAAACACGTATTTTAGATATGTCAACAAAGTTTAAAAAGAAAGACAATTTTTCTGATTTATCTTTAACTTCTTTTAATTTCATATGAAACCCCCTTCTTTAAATTTATTTTATTTTGCTTTTTTTGGATTACTTGCTAAAGAAAGTACTAGTTTGTTAAAACTAATTGCTGCTTTTTCATCAACAAATAATGAAGTAATTCCACTAATTCCTCTAACTAATAATGTTCCGTTGAAAAATTCTACTTCATGTCCATTGTTAAGAGCGTTGTCTAATAATTTTATAAATGAATCAATAATTAAGTAATTGTTTCCTTCGTTTTCAACTAATGAAGTTCATTCAACTATACCAATTGGTGGCAATAGCTTTGGATTTGCAATTGCTACTGGAATTATTTTAGATTTATC
>CAMRCV010000021.1 GCA_947041065.1 uncultured Mycoplasma sp. | reverse complement strand
CGATAGCGGAGTTGATGTTTGATCTTGAACTAATGCAGCAATTGAAAATAGTGTTATTGGCTCAGAAATTAGTCCTGAAGGCATTTTCAACACCGAACTAACCAATGAAAATTACATCGAAAGAATTGATGAGTTTGCACGAATTGTGGAACAAGGAACTGGATTTGCAATGAATGATAGTAAAGTCAATATTTTTGAAGATGATTCTGATGTTGTTCTGCAATCAACAATAGATAGCAATTCATTCGTTAAAGGTTCTTATTTATTTAATGGTGATGCTCTTGATGCTTATTGATCTGAAGATAATTTTTCAAATGTCCCAACAGGAACTATCAAAGTTGTAAAACCAACTAATTCGCCATCATTTATTGATGCTTTTGTAGTTTCATCATCAATTTCTCAAGAAAAGCAAACAGAGCTATTAAAAGACATGAATGAAGTGTTTTTTCGAGGTAAATTTATGACCAAAGAAGAAATCGCTGCCGAATCTACCACCGATGAAGGTATTGATTGATCTATTGTTCCTTCGTTAAATAATTTTGATTATGTAAATTACACCCCAACTTCTAAGGGTGAATATGATTTCATCTTGGAAAATTACTTTGAAGATGAAGATGAGCCTGAAGTAGCTAAATCATTTTTCCGAATAGAAAAAAATAGTATCATTCCTATCCAACCATTGAATGAAGAATTACAATCGAAAATAGTAATTGAATTTAAAAGGAGATTAAGATTATAATTTTTGAAATAAATGATTAAAAACACAATAATTTTATATAATTAATCTATGTATAACAAAAAAATGAAATTAACTTCTCTAATAATGATATCTGCATTTTCTGTAAGTGGTGTTGGACTAGGTGTTGGACTAAGTTTTGTTGATAAAGTCAATATTCCAAATTCTGAAAAAATAGAGAACTCTAAATCGGTTTCTGAATTCATTTCAAATATTGGTAAAGAAGATTTTTTTTATCAGTCTGATTTTGATAAATCAATTACATTATTTGATGGAAACATTCAAATTGCTGATTATTCAGACTTATTAATAACTGAAGCTTATGAAAAAGGATATTTCAAGTTTGAAGTTCCAAATAAAATTAGATTTTTTGCTGAAAAAGCAGGAATTGATGTTTTTATGAAACGATATAATCCTAGCAGTAGTAATCTTGATATATATCCAAGTTACTACAACTCTTCTACACCAGAATTTAATATTTGATTTGGTAAAGGAAAAGGTTCGAATAGAGTAGAAGACTATATTTCTATTTCTACGTCAGATTTTTATGGTTTTAAAACCACTCCAGCAGAACAAGATGTTAAAATTGTTTCAAAAGCTTTTGGAAATTCTATCAAACTAAAACCTGAATTTTATTCACCTACTAATCCAAATGAAATAAAGGATGGGATATTTGCAAAAAATATTAAAGTTACAGATATCATTTCAAATTTAACAACCGCTGAATTGAATGGTGTTAATTGAAATATTGTCAGTGTTAGTCAAGATGCCGCTTTCCCTGATACACTTAATATTAATATTGATTTTAATAAAGGGATTATTGGTTATGATTACTTTCAACAAACATATCAAAAGTTTCAAATAAAAGGATTTCCTATAGAGCAAGGCATTGATGATAACATATCAAAAGTTAAAAATTTTATTGCTAAAGGTGAAAATACACGTGGTTTAGGAGAAGCTTTTACATATACAAAACCAAAAACAGCTAAAAAAACACCCGGAACTGTTGTTGAAAATTATCAAGCTGGATTATTTAATTTAGAGTTGCCTTTTTCTTTTGAAAATAAAGCAAGAAACGCTGGTGTTGAGTATATTTTCAAAAATTGAGTTAGTGACGAAGAATCAGATTCTGTTTTTCCTGATGAACAAAATAGTACAATCCCTAAATTTAAAATTTATATCAAATCAGGAGCAGGAACACCTTTAGAATATGAAGAATCTTTTGTTGTAAAAGGAATGGGTCAAGTTACAAACATAGCTTTTGACAAAACTCCCAATAATATCGCCATGGAACAAATTAGAGAATTAAGTCAAGGAGTTAATGATTTTTTTAAAGACAAAATTAACTTGTCATTAATTGGAGAGTTTTTAAATTTCGAATCAAAAAGAGGTGAAATAATGGCGGAGAGCGTTGCTTCTTCTAGTCAAAAAAATCCTGAAGATAACTTGAAATTAACATTAGATCCAACCGTTCAAGATTCTCCCTTACTTCCTGAAGGAACAATTTTTGAACTAAATATTCAAGGTGTTGAATCTAAACAAGATCGTTTAGGAGTTAAGTTAGAAATTTTTATTGGTACCGAATATAAAGATAAGGCATCATTTTTAAAAACAGTATATTTTCCTGGTTTTGCAGAGCAAGAAATTTTTAACCAAAAATTAATCGGACATTTTGTTGATGCAATTACAACTAATTCTGCACAAGAAAATTTAATGATTGTTAATAAAAATCCTATTATTTATCATGAATCTTTTGTCAACTCAATTAAAATGCAAGATGGTTTTTATTTTCAAGAAGAAGTGTTTGTAGGTTATGACAAAATTATGGAACGTCCTGAGTACCAATGAACTAATAAACCAAGTTTTAAAATTGATTTTTCAGAAACAATGGTTGTTGATAAAAATATTAAATTCAAAATTGTCATCAACACTGGAATTAATACCAAAAAAATTGATGTTATTAGAACGATAGATAGTTTTTTCAAATAACTATCAAGGAGCGAAATAATGAAAGCTAAAAAAATAAAAGAAAAGAAAAAATTGAATAAACCAACAATTTTTTTCTTATGTTTATTTTTAGGTTTTGTTCTTGGAATTATTATTGGTTTAGGACTAGAAGCAATCATTTTTAAATAATTTTAGTTTATTTATTAAGTGCTTGATCAAATGAAATACCGAAATTAAATTCAAAATTTGGTATTGGTGATAAATTATTAACATTAAGAAAATCATATTCATAATCTGTAAAGACTGAGTTTACTGAAGCTTTTACACTTACTCAACGATAAGTTGTACTTCCTGAAACAGAAGTATCTACATGAGTAGAAAATACATATTTAATTTTGAAGTTAACATTAGATTCTATCCCTAAAGGATCAGTGCGTCCATCAACTCCTGTGTATAAATTTAATCACAGAGCGTTAAAATCAACATTGTTAAATTCTGAATCATTTGCAGCTACTGCCATTACCAAGTTATTCGAAGCAACAATTTGATTGTTTAAAGTTTCATACATATCATTTGCTTCTTTGTTGAGTGTTGTCAAAAATCCTGTAATATAAAAATCAACCTTATGAAGAGCATGTCCAAAAATAATTTTATCGTCATTTTCAAAAGATTTAGGTGGTTTGATTTTAATTCAATTAATTTCTGATCCATTTTCTATCTTTACTTCTAAAACAACTTGTGATGAAATCATTCCTCCATCATCAGAAGCTTTCAAAATAAATGGTTGTGGTCTAAAAGTGAAAGTTTTTTTCAATGGGACAGCTCTTGTTCCTTTCAAGGCGAAGATATCAACTTCGACAGTGAATTCACCCACATTAATTGGGTCTTCAGAAATTAAGGAAATATCAGTCACATCTTGATGTTGACTTGGCAATGTCTTTTGAAAAATTTCCTTTGCTCTAAATTGTTTATATTTATCATAAGCATCCATTGTTGCTTTTAACAGTTCGTTTGAGGTTTTCGTAAAACCTGAAATTTTCTTATATTTAGAAATGTCAGAACTCGGCTTCACCATTTCTTTGGTCACTTTATCATAAAAATTAATAGTTAAACTCACTGTTGCAGATGAATCTAAACTTGCTATAATGACTTCAGAATCAAATGTACACTCACAAACAGGTTTATGTTCTAAAAAACAAGGAATGTTAATTTTAAGAATTTTGTAAAATGCTACAAGTTCTTCGGTATTAGAAATTCCTGAAGCAAAATATTTTCCTTGTACAGAAGCAAATTCTGGTTTTGAAAGATCAATGTTAACAATTTCATTAGTTCCCTTATAAAGATTATCAACATTTTCTTGATATGTATCTTTGGTCATGAAGCCAGTTACTTCTTTAGTGAAAGCAATAGAACCAAAAGGCTTTAGAGGATAACCTATGTTTGATGTTAAATTTAAATTAACAACTATCTTCCCTTGTGTGTTATTTGGTGTAAATTCAAAATTATATTTATACTTTTTATCTTCAACAAAAACATCTGAACCCGCAATGCTTTTAAATGAATTAATGTATGAAGGCAAGGTTGTTGATGTTCCTGTTAAAGATAGTGACATGAAATTTGAATATTGTAAATCAATATTAGCTTGTTGAGCAACAGATAGCTCATGAAAGTTTTCAATTGTAGTGATCATTTTTTTATCTGAATCTGCGGAAAACTTAATAATTTCTCCTAGATAATTGTAAATTTGGACATACAAGATCAAGGAATTGGTTTTTTCATTTTTGTCAAAAGAAAAATTGAAGGTTATTTCTGGCAATAAATTTTCAGGTGTTGAATAAATATCACCTATATTGTTTTGATCAATTGATAAAACTAAATTTTCAGAAACTCTATCTTGTTTAACAAGATTGGGGGAAAATAAATCATATTGTGAATGTAGATTAACTTCTTCTTCTGTTGTTGAACAAGAAGAAAGAGCGATTATCGGTAAAGAAACCAAAGGAATTAAACCAATAAAAAAAAGTGACTTTTTCATAACCCTCCGTTGATATTTAGATAATTATATAATAAAAAGTATTATAATTTTAATATTTTTTTGTGTATAATAAATATAAAAATAAATATATTTAAAGGAAATAAAATGATTACAGACAGAATATTTATTTCATCTTCAACAAGTGATGAAGGTGAAAGTGCAGTTAGAAGAGTTACTGAAGGATTACGTAAAATCAAAAGATCTTACGATAAAATTGACAGTAAATTAAAATTAGTTGTTCCTACAAGAAGTGATAAACAATTAATTTTGGACAAAATTACAGAGTGTGGTGTTACCATCTTAGTTTTATCAAGTGATTTTTTAGAAGAAAATAGTTCTTTATTAAAAAGAAGTGATATGAATCAACCAGGTTGAAACTATGAAGAATTAAAAAATTCTTTAATTTGAAATAAAGAAAAAATGCATAATTCTATCGTCGTTACATATACTGACGAATTCTTTAAAAAGTATCTAGAAAAACCTTATTTATTTTCTTTCCCAATTATTCATGACAATATCAACAATCTAAATAAACTAAGAGCATGTGATAATGATAGTAATCATTATATTGAAGTACTTAGTTTGACAGAATTTTTATCTAAACCGAAATTATACTTAAATCGTGTTGATATAAGAAAATTCAAACAATCAAAAATTGGTTTATATAACTTAAAATATTCTATGTAATATTTTTTTTAAATTATTTTATATGAATTGTAGCTATTTTATTAACAGCTTTTTTTAGTAATAATTCATTTCTAATAGTTTCGGCTGCAGAATTTTTTGCTTTCATTTTTTTCTCAGTTTCTAAGATTAAATTTTGAATCAACATCTCATCAAGATCTTCTTTAAAGAAAATATCATCAGTAAAAATATCTACGTAATCTCTTTCAACATAAATTAGTCCGCCACCAATAGCACAAATTTTTTCATTATTTGAAGCTTTAGAGTTAATATACATTGTTGAGATTTCGATATTACTAATAAAAGGAAGTCTATTCTTTTGAACACCAATAAAACCATTGGTTGTTTTGACAGTCACAATATCAACTTCTCCATCAAAAAATATCCCTTTGGGAGTTGAGATTTTTAAATGAGTTGTATTAGCCATAAAGTGTCCTTTTATTTATCTTGTTTTTCGCTTTTTTCAATTGCTTCTTCGATTGCGCCAACATATAAAAATGCATCTTCAGGTAAATTATCATGCTTACCAGCTAAAATTTCCTGAAAACTTCTAATGTTGTCTGTTAATTTAACAAACTTTCCTGGAATTCCTGAAAACTTTTCTGCAACATCAAAAGGTTGTGAAAGGAAGTTTCTAATTCTTCTTGCTCTATGAACAATCAATTTATCTTCTTCTGATAATTCATCCATTCCTAAAATTGCAATAATATCTTGTAATTCTTTAAACCTTTGTAAGATTTGTTGTACAGCTCTTGCTACTTCATAATGTTCGTTACCAATAATTAAAGGATCAAGAAGTCTTGAAGTTGAACCTAATGGATCAACAGCTGGATATATTCCTAATGAAGCAATATTACGATCTAAAACAGTTTTTGCATCAAGGTGGTTAAATGTTGTAGCTGGTGCTGGATCAGTTAAATCATCTGCTGGCACATAAACGGCTTGTACCGAAGTTATTGAACCTCTTTTGGTTGATGTTATTCTTTCTTGTAATTGACCCATCTCAGTCGCTAGCGTTGGTTGATAACCAACAGCAGAAGGCATTCTCCCTAATAAAGCAGAAACTTCCGAACCCGCTTGAGTAAATCTAAAAATATTATCAATAAATAATAAAACATCTTGGTTTAAAACATCTCTAAAATATTCTGCCATAGTTAATCCAGATAAAGCAACACGCATTCTAGCACCGGGAGGTTCATTCATTTGTCCAAATACCAATGAAGTTTTATCTAAAACTCCTGAAGCTTTCATTTCATGATAAAGATCGTTACCTTCACGAGTTCTCTCGCCAACTCCAGCAAAAACAGATAGTCCTCCGTGTTCCTTAGCGATGTTATTAATTAATTCCTGAACCAAAACTGTTTTACCAACTCCAGCTCCACCAAATAAACCGATTTTTCCACCTTTAACATAAGGTATTAATAAATCGATAACTTTAATTCCTGTTTCTAAAATATCAGAAGATGCTTTTTGTTCTTCATAAGTTGGTGCTGCACGGTGAATTGGCATTCTTTTTTCTCAAGTTGGTGATGGCAACTCATCAATTGGTTCTCCAAGAACATTAAACATTCTTGAAAGTACTTGTTTACCTACGGGCACAGTAATTGCGCTACCTGTATCAAATACTTCAAGACCTCTAATTAAACCTTCAGTAATTCCCATTGAAATTGTTCTAACTGTATTGTCACCAATATGTTGTGCTACTTCAAAAATATATTTATTTCCCTCGTAATTTAATTCCAACGCATTTAGCGTCGAAGGTAATTTGGAATTACTAAACCTAATATCAACAACCGGACCTAATATTTGAACTATTTTTCCAGAATTTCTTTCTATTTTACTCATTTCCTG
>CAMRCV010000020.1 GCA_947041065.1 uncultured Mycoplasma sp. | reverse complement strand
GCGCATTAGTGACTGGAGTTCAGACGTGTGCTCTTCCGATCTTACTAGGTACTTTCATTTCTAAGGGGATACACCTCGCTGTTGCTGTTGTTTCCTCTTTAATTCTTAGTTCATACTCATCTTTATCAATTAAAGGCACTAAAGCGAATCTATTTTGTTTGATTGATTCCTTTAATTCCTCATATGATTTGACAATAATGATATTTTCTTTCAATCTTTTTTCTGCACTTGACAAAAGATTTTGTTGAATAGAATCCATAAGATCATCAACAAATTTTTTAATATTAGATATATTAACATTAGTTTTTTCTAAAGTATCTCTTCGCACGACAATCACTTCATTATTAAGCGCTTCTCTAGGACCGATTTCAATTCTTACAGGAACACCTTCAATTTCAGATTGTGAGGCTTTAAACCCACCACTTTTTTTAGATTTATCAATTCTAATAGAATAAAAATCTTCTAATTCTTGGGCAAGGTTATTAGAAATGATACCAACTTGTGCTTCTTTATCTGCCATGATTTCAATAATATCAATTTGAATAGGTGCTATTTTAGGAGGAATAATGATCCCTCTATTATCTCCATGAGTCATAATAATGGCACCGATTAATCTTGTAGAAATTCCTCATGATGTTTGATAAACAAATTCTGGTTTGTTTTCTTTAGATTTATAAGATATGTTAAAAATCTCTGAAAAATTTCTACCCAAGAAATGACTTGTTCCAGATTGTAAGGCTTTTCCATCTTTCATCATTGCCTCAATAGTAAATGTTGATTCTGCTCCTGAAAATTTTTCAAGTTCGGTTTTTATTCCGGTAATTACAGGGATAGCTAAATAATCTCTTAAAAAAACCTTATAAGTTTCTAACATTTTCATGGTCATTTCTTCAGCTTCTTGTTTTTCCACATGACATGTATGACCTTCTTGTCATAAGAATTCTGAATTTCTTAAAAATGGATTAGTGGTTTTTTCTCATCTTAAAACATTTGCTCACTGATTATATGCCAGTGGTAAATCATTATAAGAATTAATTTCACTTTTAAAAAATTCAGCAAATAAAACTTCTGAAGTAGGTCTAATGTAAATTTCTTCAGATAAATTTTTATTACCCACCTTGGTTATCGTTGCCAATTCAGGAGCAAAACCATTAACATGATTTTTTTCCTTAGCAATTAAATGAGCAGGTATTAACATTGGCAAATAAACATTTCTTACACCTTGTTTTTTTATTATTTTATTAAAATGAATTTGAATATTTTCTCAAATACCATATGAATTAGGTTTAAAAATGATGGTTCCTTTGACAGGACCATATTCAATTAAATTACCATTAGTAACAACGTCAATATATCATTTGGAAAAGTTTTCTTCGATTGGGGTTATTTGTTTAATTGATTTCATTGTTTAATTATATAGTTTTTAAAAACAGAATAAAAAAAAACATCCAAAAAGGATGATATGGCTGCCCCTGTAGGATTCGAACCTACGCATGCCGGCACCAAAAGCCAGTGCCTTTCCGCTTGGCTAAGGGGCAATAATGGTGGAGGAAGAGGGATTCGAACCCCCGAATCCTAAGAAAATGGGTTACAGCCACCCGCATTTGGCCGCTTTGCTATTCCTCCAAGTTTTACATTTATTTATAATTTTAAATGCTTAAATATTATAATGGAAAATGTAAATTAATTTAGATAATTATTTAAATATTGATTTTAATACTTGAAAGTGCTTTGTAAGAAAATTCTGTTGGTACTTTTCTTCCAAATGATTCAATTTCTACAATAGCTAATTGATTTTCAATATCTGTTTCAATAACTTTACCTTTTTCACCAGTAAATGAACCTTGAACAACTTCAACTAAAACTCCTGCTTCAAAAGGATTTTGGTATTTTAAATCTTCGAATTCAGCATTCTTTAGTTTTTCCATATCTCTTGATTTTTGAATTTGTCTCTCACTTATTGGTGTTGGTTTTGTTCCCTTACCTGAAGATCCTACTAATCCTGTAACATTTTCTGTATTTCTAACTAAGAATCATGCTTCATCTGTCATAACTGTCTTAATAAAGATATATCCTTTATAAATGTTTTCCATTTTAATTTTATAATCTTTACCTTTTGATTTTTTCAATAATTCTGCATTAGTAATTATTGGTTGTTGGAATATTTTAAATTCCTCAAAAAAATGAGACATACCCTCTGCAGATATTTTGTTTTTTAGATTTTCAATTACGTGTTCTTCTTTTTTCGAAACCGTTGAAACCATATATCATTCCATTTTTAATTTATTGTTCATATTATTTAGCTCCCATTACTTCTATTAATTGTGTTGCACCGAAAGATACTAAGGCAAAAAACCCTGTTAGTACCAATATAAATACAAAGATATATAAAAAGTTTTTATTATGCTTTTTTTGTATTGGTCATCTAACTCTTTTAAGTTCTTTTTTAAAATTTCTCATTACATAAGGTTTGGTGATTTGTACTGGAGAATTCACTGTATCTTGATTTTCATCAATATTAGGTTTGTTTTCCATTATTTCTCCTCTTTATGTTCAAAATGAGCTCTGCAATTATTGCAAAATTTATTTATCACTATACGATCATCGTTCGATTTATTAGTGTAGTAATTTTTAATTTTACAATTTTGACATGCTAGTGCAACTTTTTTTTTCATTTAAACATAATTATACATAAATAATAAGATTTATCTTTAAATATGAATAACTATCAAACTTGGTCAATTTTGAGTTAAATTTTAGATTTCTAATTGGTTTATTGACATTATAATTTATTTAAAAATAGTTGGTTTGATTATTACTTTTGTGATTTAATTAAATTACCTTTATTATTCAAGACAATAATTTAGATAGAATGAATCAATAAATTAATCTAAAGTATTTTGCTTTTTTTATATATCTATTATAATAATAATAATTTATAAAATATTAGGTTGTCTTTTAACAATTATATATATAAGGAATTTTGGAGTAAAAATGAATTTTAAAATATTACAAGTAGTAAACAATAACACTAAAACGAGCAGTAAAAAATCTAAATATATTGAGCCGAAATATTCAAAAATATTAAATAACCTTTTGTCTATTAATTCTCTTTCAGATAGTGCTATTTTTAGTAAATTAAATTTTTTAAACAAAGATTTAAATAAAATCTTAAAGTCTGAAGACATTACTAAAATTTATACAAAATTTGATTTTAAAATTAAGATTAAAAAAACATCTATGGCTAGTGTTGAAAAATTAATCCAAAATTCAACAACTCCTGATGAATTAATTCAAACTATGGAAGACATTGATTATAAACCTACAGGAGTTTTGTTAAAACAGATTTCCAAAGAATTTGAAAAAGCTAAAAAAATAATTATCGATAAAATTTCAGAAGATAATAATATTTTCCTAACAAAATGAAAAAAATACAAAAAGGGAATTAATGATGCTTTTAATCAAACAAATATTTGACCGCTTTTTATTGGTACATATTTTATTAAAGGGAAATTATTGGAAAAACCAATTTATGCGCCTTTTTTATTAAAAGAAGTTGATATCAGTATTGAAGGTAATGAAGTATTTTTAATTGCCAAAAGCAAAAGTCTTATCTTAAATGAAAAAATAGCTTTTTTCTTAGAGCAAGGTTTGAACATTGAAACACCAATGATTGATGTAGGTCTTGAAAAAATAAGTTTTGAAGAACTAACAAAAGAATTGGATTATTTTTTCAAAAATATTTTAACTATTAATAAAATAAATATTGAAGGTAAATTTGAAGATTTATCAACACAAAATATTAAAGACTTAAAATTAACAAAAACAGATGGAATGATCTTGGTTCACGCTCAACCATCAGGTAGTTCTTTAAGAAGAGCTACTGTTGATTTAATTCAAAGTGGAGAAATTAATAATCTTTTACATATTGAGAATGAACTAACTAACTTTAATCAGAAGTCAATTGAAAATCTTGTAGACAACGATCTATTAATTGCTAGGGTTTGTCCTACTGATGCTTCTCAAGAAAAAGCTATTTTAGCATCATTACAAGAACACGCAATCATTATCGGCCCACCAGGAACAGGTAAATCACAAACAATAGCTAATTTATTAACTAACATTTTGCATCAAAATAAAACAGCATTATTTATTTCACAAAAAAGAGTTGCTTTAGAAGTAGTTATTGAAAGAATGGGTGGTTTAAAATATTTCATGTTGCAATTGATTGAAAATCAAAAGCAAGTTGGTAAAGATGAAAAATCAAACTTTTATGCAAGATTACAAAAATTTATTGATTACGCCAAAGATGAAACTACTAATAATTACTTATCTCCTTCTTTGTTGCCTTTAATAAATTCAAATACAAAAGAGTACTGAAAAGCAAAAGACCTTAATGCCGAATTAACTCAACAAGAGATTGATTTAATATGTGAAATTAAATCAAGAATTCAAAATATTGATGATGCAAAAATTGTTATCAAAGTTAAAAAAGCACTAAAAAGCATCTTTGAATTTAAGCAAATTAATCAATATGATAATATTGAAAAAATTATTAGTTTTCAAGAAAAAGACATGAAAGAACTAGCGATTAAATTAAATGTAGAACCTAAAAAAGTTTTGGGATTCATTAATGTTTATCATAAATCATTTAAACATCTCCACGTATTAAATTTAGATATATTAGATTTTCTTTATGAAATTAAATCAGATGCTGAAATAATTAAATTCTTAAAACAAGTAACATCAACAAATAACTTAGAATCGGTTTTGAAAACATATTCTTTATTTGCTAAACCATTAACTTCAACTTTAGAATTTTCATCTAATGAAGAAATGGTTTTAAATGGTTTAAAGATGATTACCAAAGAAAAAATAGAAAAAATTAAAGGTGCCAAAAAAATTGAAGATAAAAAATGATTAAGTAATTTTTTAGGAAGTATTGAGCGTGGTTACTCTGTGCCTAATAACTTCATCACTCTTTTCAAAAAAGAATTAAAGCAAATGTTTAACATTGTTGTTTCAACTCCTGATTCTTTATCAAGCTTTATTGATTTCAAAAAAGATAAATTTGACTATGTAATTTTTGATGAAGCATCTCAAATATTTTTAGAAAAAGCTTTACCTTTTATTGCTTTAGGAAAAAAAGTTATTGTTGCAGGGGATGACCAACAAATGCAACCATCTAATTGATTTTCACAAAGAGCTGCTGTCGAAGATGAAGATGATGCAGAAAATATTGATTCATTATTAACATACGCAATAGCTAATTCAATGCCGAAATATAACTTAGAATTAAATTACCGTTCTTCATCTGCTGCCCTTACAACTTTTTCTGCTAAACAATTTTATAATAGCGACTTAAAAACAGTTGATAACATTAATATAAAGTCAAATCCAATCGAAGTAATTAATGTCATGGGTGAATGAATTGAAAATACCAACTCAAAAGAAGCTAATAGAATGATTGAAGAATTGAAGAAAAATATTAGTAATTATAAAAAGATTATTCTTTTAACTTTTAATAAACATCAATTAGATTTAGTTAATGAAATTATTGCCACTACTGAACCAAAAATATATGATCGAATAATTGAAGGTTCAATAATCTTAAAAAATTTAGAAAATATTCAAGGGGATGAAGCTGACTTAGTTATTGTGTCTATTGGTTATACAAAAGACTCTCACTTATCTTCTACTTATGTCGGTAGACCTGGTGGTAAAAATGCTTTAAATGTTGCAATTACAAGAGCTAAAAGTAAAATCATTATCTTGAAATCTCTTGAATCAAAAGATGTAAAAATTACCAATACTGATAATGCTGATTTGATTATTTTCAAGAATTGAATTAAATTCTTAGAATTATCTGAATCTAAACAAAAAGAGTATTCAATTAAAGAAATGATTAACAATGAATCAGTTGAATCTAATTTTGAAAATGATGTTCATCAATGATTGATGAATCAAACCTTTAATACAGAGTTAGAATTAACTATCCAATATCCAATTGGTTCATATAGAATCAATCTTGCAATTATGGATAAAAAGACCGGAAAATTCTTGTTAGGAATTGAAGTTGATGGACTAAAACATCACTCTGCAGCATTGCAAAAATATAACGATATAGTAAGACAAGATTTTATTGAAGCTAAAGGTTATAAACTAATTAGAATTTCAGAAATTCTATGAAAAACAGACAAAAACAAAGTACTTGAAATGATCAAACAAGAAATTGCTATTTAAAATTAATTGATAAATCTATCAATTATCCTTTTGTTTTATAATATTTTTTCTAATCTCTTTGATTTGTTTTTTAACAAAATTAGATGTGGTGGTATGTTTAATTGCTATATCTTTAATACTGAGTTTCCCTTGATATAAATCTTCCGAGATTGCTTTTTGTATTTCAGTAAAAGATTCTAAATTTAACTCTTTATAATGGTATGTTTGACTTTTGAAATTCTCCATTAATTCAAAATCAATATAATTATTTAAAATTGCATTATTTTTTCTAGTAAAAGAACGACAATATGAAAACATTGTGTATTTAATATTTGAATATAAATATTTTTCTAAGGGATATTCTGGCGTTGATTTAAAATTGTTTCCTTTAACAATTAGTTCTTGTAAACAACCTAAAATTAAATCATCTTCATCTATAGGGATAGAATAGAATTTTTGTAAAACAAAATGAGCATTATTTCTAAAGACTTGTTTATTTGTACGATACATAGTTGTAACGATTTTTGTGATAGGATCCACTATTTTTCCTTTTGTGTTTTCAAATAAAATAAAATGATGCCAGTTGCTACTGAAACATTTAAGGATTGTACCGTTCCTTCCATTGGAATAAAAATATTTTGATCAGCTTCTTTTAATAGCGATCTTGAAATACCTTTACCTTCATTGCCAACTATAATGGCAAGAGGGAAGTTGTAGTTTTCTTGATTATATTCAGCGGCTCCGTTTTCTAAGGATGTTGCGTATATTCAAAATTTTTCTTTTTTTAGTTTGGTAATTGTAGCTTGAAGAGAATTAACCTTAATGATTTTCAAACCAACAATCCCACCAGATGAGACCTTAGAAACCGTTTCATTGACGTCTACAGACCTAACGTTAGGAATAATGATATGTTTTATTCCAGAGGCATTAGCCGTTCTTAAAATAGAACCAAAATTTTGTGGGTCTTCTAAGTGATCTAATATCAAAACCATTTCTGGTCTATCTTGAAAAATTGAGTCAATATCATAATATTTAAATTCATGCAAAATGGCAACAAACCCTTGGTGGTTTAAGGGTGTCATTTTATTCATTTCTTCTTTTGAAATTATTTTTATTTTTATATTGGGATAAATGTTTTCTTGTTCTTGCAATAAATAAACAATTTTAATGTCCATTTTATTTTGAATTGCATCTAATACTGTATTTTTCCCACAAAGTAATTTAA
>CAMRCV010000019.1 GCA_947041065.1 uncultured Mycoplasma sp. | reverse complement strand
TAGGACTAGATCAAAAAACATTTGATTCTAAAATCAAATATAATTAATTATTAGTTTTTATTCGCTTAAATCAAAGACTCTTGTTTCTATTACAAGAGTTTTTTCATCTTGTGATTGAGAATATAATTCGATATCAATATCTTCAAAAATATTTTTTTCATTTTTTCTTCAAAATAATAAGTAATTTATTGTTGGTAATAAGATAAAAATACCAGCGAAAACAAGATGTAAGATAGCAGCTGTTAAATTAGAAATTTGAGTTGTCTTATTCAAGAACCCTCAAAAAGAATCACCATGAGGATTGTTAACAGCAGACACTATTACAAAAATAACACTCAACATTAAAGTTACAAATACCCCAATAACAGAAGTAAACAATAAAGTTGTATAAATTCAAGGTTTGACGTCATTTTTAGTTTTTCCTTTTTTGAAATTCAATCTATTTTCTTTATCAAGATGTAACTTTTTCAGAAAACTTTCATTTTTCACATTTTTGCCTTTATTATATTTTTTACTAAAAATATTTTTTCAGTACAAGAAGATTAATATTGCATAAATAAAGAAGAAGAATAAAACTGGGAAGTTTGATAACCCATCAAGAAAGGCGTCAGAGTCCATCACAATTACTGGAATGTAAGCTGCACACATTCAAAATAAAATGGATACTACAAAGTAAATAAGTCCTGTTGTTTTAGAATTGTATTTCAAATTTAATTGTCTTGAATAAAATATTTTTTCAGAAAGTGAAATATTTTCAAACTCTGATAATGTTGCCGCCAAAATAGAATTTGTAGTACCTGCTGCAGAAATTAATAAGAAAAATGAGACAAATATTTTCATTCCATAAGCTACTTCTTTACCAAAAATATCTCCAAACATTTGATCAACACTTGATGAATTATTGATTGTTCCATCTGGGTTTGTTGTTACTTGTAAATGTAAAATTGCTGATATTGAAATTAACAAATAAGCAACCACAACAAGCAACATACTTAAGACAATCACTTTTGAAACTACTTTTTGACCACCCTTAATTTTTTTAGACATAGAACCTATACCAGCGAAGGCATCGAAAGCAAATAAAGCAGCAGGTAGTGACTTCATTACACCTTGAAACGAATCAAATGATGAAGGAGGGTTAGTTCCAGGAATAAATCCATTAGTTCCTCCGTCAAGATGTGTATTAGGCAAAGAAATACCTACAATCATAATAACAACCAACGGAATAAATTTTAAGAACGTAGTAATTAAGGCAAATTTACCCGAAGCTTTAACTGATAATTTATTCATTAATGTTAAAAATCCAAGCATTGCTAACGAAAGTATTGCAATAGCATATAAAGGAACCTTTATATTTCCATTAATGTTTTGTAAAAATTGAACAAATATTTCCACTGTAAAAAATGATAAGACAACCAACATAATAGAATTATAAAAAAAGGAATAGTTTGTTGTTACTAAATGTCTAAATCAATTTTGTTTACTAGTACTAACCCTTTGAGCTCAGCTTGATAAACCGGCTGAACCTTTATTTTTAACTCTAGCAATTTTTCCAAAATGCACCGCAACTAAAAGAGCGATAATCCCAGAAATAATTCATGACGAAAGTCAGGCTGCTCCATTGCCTCCAACATTTCCTGCAATACTACCGTTTTTAAAGAATATTCCGATACCAACAATGGAACCTATACATATTGCAAAAGCAGAGAAGAAACCAAGTTTTTTAAAGTTCTGTTCTTTCATACTTTTCCTTTTTAATTTCAATTTTAATTATATCTTAAAAATATTTCTTTTTTAGCATTGTATAAAACTTCTTTATTTAATATTATATTATTAAATAAAAGAAAAGAGTTTTTATGTCAATATATAATTTTAAATTAAAAAATACTTCAGGAGAGGTGGTTGATTTTTCTAGTTTTAAAGGAAAGACAATTTTAATTGTTAATGTAGCTAGCAAATGCGGCTTTGCAGGTCAATATAAAGGCTTAGAAAAATTACATCAAGATTATAAAAATGATGGTTTAGTAATTTTAGGATTCCCTTGTACACAGTTTAAAAATCAAGAATTTGAAACAGATCAAGAAACCAAAGATTTTTGTACCTTGAAATACGATGTAACATTTGAAATATTTTCAAGAATTGATGTTAAAGGTGAAAATCAAGCTCCCTTATATAAATTTTTAACTGAAAGTTTACCTTGAAATAGTAAAAAACTTGATGTTAAATGAAATTTTGAAAAATTCTTAATCAATAAAGAGGGAAGCATAGTTAAAAGATATCCTTCAATTACAACACCGAAAAAAATTGAAAAAGACATTGTCCAAATATTATAATTTTTATTTTAAAAGATTGCCGTCAATATATGACTGAACATATTGCATTTCATCTTCATATGATAGGAAGACTATATTTGCTTTTTTACCAAGAACAATATCTCCATAATTACTTTCAAGACCTAAATTTCTAGCAGCATTATAAGAAGATACCTTTACTAGATCTTGTCAAGAGCAATTTGTTGCCTTTTTAAAGTGGTTAACTAAAAAAATGTATGGGCAAGCTCCGCCTGACAGCGTTGATGTTCCTTCTAAATAAAATCAATTACCTTTTTTATCAATTGGTAAATTTCCTAATTTATATTTTCCATCTTTATAACCTTTTGGTGGTAAAGAATCAGAAACAATAGAAATATTTTTGATATCCAAGTTTTTATATGAGTATCTAATAACTTCATCATCAACATGAACTCCATCTGCAATAATTTCAATATTTAAATTATCTTCATATTCTTTATTAAAGATAGCATTAACAATTCCTAAATCATGATGGTGAAACCCACTCATTGCATTATATAAATGAGTAATTCTAGTTATTCCATTTTCTAAAGACTCTTTAGATTCTTCAAAATTAGCATTTGAGTGACCTAAAGCAAATATGAAATCATCTCCGTATTTTTTAATTAACTCAATGTTTTTATCTATTTCTGGAGCGACAGTAATAACTACAGGAATAGCAACATTCTTCTTAATTGTTTTTAAAAAAGGCTCATTAATAGGAATAATTAATTTCTCTTCATGAGCTCCTTTTTTAACTTTGCTAATAAAAGGACCTTCATAATATCATGCAGATAGTTTTGGAAGTTTAGGATTTTGCTTAGATAAATCATTAATTAATAAAGATGATTTTTCTAGTTTTTCTAACGTTGAAGTAACAGTTGTTCCTGCAAAAGCAACAACTCCTTCTTTAACTAAATTTGTCAAATAATTAAGATATGCTTCATTAAATGATTTTTCTCCTAAGTCATCGAAAGCCATTCCATAACCACCATGAGTATGAGAATCAATAAAACCAGGCATTATAATTTGACCATTACAATCCACTGCTTCTTTATCTGTGTTTCCAGGCAAAATAGATAAAACAATACCTGCATCATCTATTTCTATAAAACCAATAAAAGAACTATTACTTGTAATGATTAAAGCATTTTTATAAATCAAGATTTAACTCTTCTCCTAGCTCTGTAGCTTTATCAAAAATAATAGTTACATCATTGTGTTGTAATAAAGCACTTACTGGGAAATCAATATCGAATTTTTTAGCATTATATAATTTATGCATTACTTCTTTTTTAGAAATACCAAAAGCTAGTAAGTATATTTTTTTTGTTTTTAAGATTGATTCTAATCCCATTGAAATTGCTTTTTTTGGAACTTGACTAATATCTTTTTTAAAGAATTTTGCAGCATTTACATTAATTGTTTCTTCAGTTAAATCAACTATTCTTGTTAAAGAATTTAATGGTGATCCTGGTTCGTTAAATCCAATGTGACCATTTGTACCAATTCCTAATATTTGAATATCTATTCCACCATTACTTTCAATTAAAGCATCATAATTTTGTTCAGTTGTAGGGAAGTGTGTATTGTCTAAATTCATTTCAACATGTGCAAACAATTGGTGTTTCATAAATTCTTTATATGTTTGTGGGTGTCCTTCAGGAAGACCCAAATATTCATCTAAATTATATGTAGAAACATTCCCTCAAGGTGTTCTACTTTCTTGAAAGTCATTAACCAATTCTTTGTAAAGTCCAATAGGTGTTGAACCGGTTGCTAAACCTAGGTTTAGTGGTTTCCCTTTTTTAATTTCTTTTAGTAATTCAAGAGCAACGAAATTAGACGCTTGAACACTAGTTTCGAATCCTTTAAATTCAATATTTTTTTTCTTGTTAAATAAACTCATTTTATAACATCCTTTTTTTCAATAATTTTAATTTTTATATATTTAATTTTAACACTTTAAGGCAAAATATATATAATTTATTAATTATGAACAAAAAAACAAAAACAAAAAAAGAAGCTTGTATAGCAACAATCGAAGAGGCAAAATATTTTATTGAAAAAAATATTGATCGCTTTGAAACATGTGATGATATGTCAAAAGGTGGCTTAACACCAAAAATTGAATTATTCCAATATATTCAAGATAACTCCAATGTACATCAAGTAATTATGATTAGAACTAATGATAATTTTTCTGTAAATGACCAAGAATTAAACTTAATGATTTCTCAAATAAAAGAATTTAAGAAGCTGGGTGCAACCGAATTTATATTTGGTTTTATAAATGACAAAAACGAAATTGATATTGCTGCTTGTCAAGCATTGATAGATAATTTGGATGGATGCAAATATGATTTCCATATGGCAATTGATACTTTGAGTAATTACAAAAGGGACTTCCCAATTTTAATAGAAATGGGATTCAATAGAGTGCTAACAAAAGGTGGAAATTCACCTGCAATAAATAACATTGATTCTATCAAAGAAATCATTAAAGAATTTGGTAACAAAATTGAAATTCTAGTTGGTGGAAGTGTTACTAAAGATAACGTTGAAGAAATAGTTTCTTTAACTGAAGCTACCCAAGTTCACGGAACTAAAATTTTATAAATTAATTATTAAAATAATGTTGTTTGATCTGTATCATCCAACTGTTTGAATATTTTCATTTCTTTCATTTTTGTAATGATTGTTTTGTTGGCTTGTGTTCTTTTAGAAAAATTCTCAATAGAGTGAAATTCTCCATTTTTCCGAGCTTCAACAATAGACTCTGCTGCTGCATTTCCCAAACCATCCAAACTAATAAAAGGAGGGATTAAAGAATTACTTTCTTTCTCTATTAACCACTTGTAAGAATCAGATTTATAAAGGTCAATATTTTGAATAACGAACCCCCTGGCAAACATTTCATTAGCAACTTCTAAATTAATTATTAATGCTTGTTCTTTTGATGTTAATTTATTTTCATCACGTTTATTTTGTCTAGATAATAATTCTCTTAATTTTTCAACGATTGCTTTTTTATCTGTAGTTAATATCATAATATCAAAATGGTCAGACCTAGTTGAAAAGTATGAAGCATAATATTCAATTGGGAAATAAAGTTTAAATCAAGCAACTCTTCAAGCCATCATTACATAAGCTGTTGCATGAGCTTTAGGGAACATATATTTTATCTTCTTCAATGAATCAATTGATCATTGAGGAACACCATTAGTTGCAAGTAATAATTCTTCTTCTGGAGTTAGACCCATTCCTTTTCTAACTTTTTCCATTATTTGAAAAGACTTCAAAGGATCAATCCCTTTTTGAATTAAAAAAACCATAATATCATCACGACAAGAAATCAGTTCTTTAAGTTTTAAATTTCTTGTTTTAATTAAATCTTCAGCATTACCACTTCAAACATCAGTTCCATGAGAAAGTCCAGACACAGAAACCAAATCTGCAAAAGAAGAGACGTTTGCTGTAATAAGCATTTTTCGCACAAACTTTGTTCCAAATTCAGGAATCCCTATAGCGCTTGTTTTTTCTCCATTAATATCTTCGGGTTTGATACCTAAAGGTTCTGTAGAAGAAAACATTTTAATTATTTGTGGATCAGAAAAAGAAATTTGATCTGGAGCAATACCTGTTAATTCTTGTAATAACTTAATTGCTGTAGGATCATCATGACCTAATAAATCTAATTTTAGGACATTATCGTGGATAGCGTGGAAATCAAAGTGTGTTGTTTGTCATTCTGATGTTTTATCATTTGCAGGAAAGTTAATCGGTGTAAAATCTTCTACATCATATTCTTTAGGAATGATAATAATCCCTCCAGGGTGTTGACCTGTGGTTCTTTTTGTCCCAGTTATTTGTGTAGAAACAAATTCAATAAAAGAATCTGATTTTTCTATACCTTGTTCTTCACGTCAACTTTTTGCATAACCAAAAGCAGTTGTCGAAGCAACTGTAGAAATTGTTCCTGCTCGGAAACAATGAGTACTACCAAAAAGATTTTTAACTTCTTTATGAATGATATTTTGATATTCTCCTGAAAAATTAAGATCAATATCAGGTACTTTATCAGCATTAAACCCTAAAAATGTTTCAAAAGGGATTGTTTGACCCTCTCTACCTAATATAACATCAGGACATTTTGGACATTTTTTTTCAGGTAAATCATAACCAGAAATGTATTCTCCATTTTGAAAAAATTCTGAAAATTTACAAACTTTACAAATATAGTGAGGCACTAATGGGTTAACTTCTGTAATTTTGGCCAGAGTTGCCACCAAAGAAGAACCAACAGACCCTCTAGAACCAACTAAATAGCCATCTCTAAGGCTTTTAGCAACTAAAACGTGGCTAATTCAATAAACAACTGAAAATCCATACTTAAGAATAGGTTTTAATTCTCTTTCAATTCTTTCTGAAACGATCTCTGGCAATTCTTGGCCATACATTTCATGTGCCATTTCATAAACTATTTTTTTCAATTTATTATCTGAATCATCAAATTTAGGAGTATATAATTTATTTTTAATAATCTCAATATTGTCTTCAATAAGGTCAGCAATCATATTTGAGTTTTCTACTACTAATTCATAAGCTAACTTTTCATCATTTAAAAATTGAAAATTTTCCAACATTTGATTAGTTGTTAAAAATTGTTGATGCGGATAAATTGGCATAATCTCTTTATACTTAAATAAATAATGTCTTTTACCCTCAAGTCCTTTAGCATTTATGTAAACATTGTGTAAAATACTTTCTTTTTCTTCAATATATCTCACATCACCAATTGCAACACAAGGTTTGTTTAATTCTCTTGCTTTATAAATCAAGTCTTTTAAAGCAAATTCTAAGTTCTTTTGTGAAATAGTTCCTCGATTGACATAATGAACAAAAAGTGTTGGTGAAGGAATCTCAATATAATCATATTTTTTTATTTCAGCAATAATATCTTCTGTTGTTCCATTAAAGACTTTTTCTAATAATCTTGATTTAATTCCAGAACTACCAACCATAATATTTTCTGAATGCTTAAAGATATCAAAAAATATTCTAGGTTCTGCATGAAAGTTAGTTGTTGATGATTCAGAAATTAAATTAAATAATTCTTTTAGCCCTTTTTGATACTTTGCCAAGATTGTAATTTGATTAGAAA
>CAMRCV010000018.1 GCA_947041065.1 uncultured Mycoplasma sp. | reverse complement strand
AATGGAAGTTACTGCTTACATCCCAGGAGAAGGTCATAATTTACAAGAACACTCTGTTGTTTTAATCAGAGGTGGAAGAGTAAAGGATTTACCCGGAGTTCGTTACACTATTGTTAGAGGTACGCAAGATGCTGCTGGAGTTAATAATAGAAATAAATCTAGATCTAAATATGGAACTAAAAAACCTAAAGCACAAAGCAATTAATAATTTTAAATAAAAAAATCTTGAAAGGATAAAAAAATATGTCAAGAAAAAGAAAAGCTCCCGTTCGTGAAGTCCTTAGTGATCCAATTTTTAACTCTAAAATAGTTACTAAATTAATCAATACTATTATGCTTGATGGAAAAAAATCAACAGCAGAATCAATTTTATATTCAGCTTTTGAAATAATTAAACAAAAAACAGGTGAAGAACCAATTGAAGTATTCAAGAAAGCTGTTGAAAATATTACTCCTCAACTTGAAGTTAAAACAAGACGTATAGGAGGGACAAATTACCAAGTTCCTTCTGAAGTTTCTGCTCGTCGTAAGCAAACACTTACTCTTAGATGATTAATTAATTATTCAAGACTAAGAACAGAAAAAACAATGGATTTAAGATTAGCAAACGAAATAATAGATGCATCTAAATCAACTGGTGGTTCTGTTAAGAAAAAAGAAGACACACATAAAATGGCTGAAGCTAACAAAGCATTTGCTCACTTCAGATGATAGTTTAATTTCTAATATCTTTTATAGTTCCTTATTAATGGGAACTTTATTATATAAAGGTATTAAAAATTAAAATTATATATAAATAATTAAATAAAAAAAAGGAAAAACAATGGCAAGAAAATTTGATATTAAAGATTACCGTAATATAGGAATAATGGCACATATTGATGCTGGTAAAACAACAACAACAGAAAGAATTTTATTACATACTAATAAAATTCATAAAATTGGTGAAACACACACTGGTGAATCTCAAATGGATTGAATGGCTCAAGAGCAAGAACGTGGAATTACAATCACCTCTGCTGCAACAACAGCCCTTTGAAAAGATAAAAGAATTAATATCATTGATACTCCAGGTCACGTTGATTTTACAGTTGAAGTAGAACGTTCATTAAGAGTACTTGATGGAGCTGTTGCTGTACTTGATGCTCAATCAGGTGTTGAACCTCAAACAGAAACAGTTTGAAGACAAGCAACAAACTATAAAGTTCCTCGTATTGTTTTTGTAAATAAAATGGATAAAGCCGGAGCTAATTTTGAAAATGCTGTTGAGTCAGTTAGAAAATTATTAGGTGGTAATGCTGTTCCTATTCAATGAAACATTGGAACTGAAACAGATTATTTAGGTCACATAGATTTAGTTGAAATGACAGCTTGAGAATTTGATGGTTCTCCAGATGAAATTGGTAAAGAAATACCTATTCCTGCAGATTTAATGGATGTTGCAATAATTAAAAGACATGAACTTGTTGAAGCTGTTTCTGATTTTGATGAAGAATTAATGATGGATTTATTAGATGGTAAAGAAATCGACGCACCAAGACTAAAAACAATTATAAGAAAAGCAACATTAACTTCTGATTTTTTCCCAGCAGTTTGTGGAACAGCCTTTAAAAACAAAGGTGTTAAAGCAATGATTGATGCAGTTGTAGATTACTTACCTTCTCCAATTGATGTACCTCCTATGAAGGGACACCTTAATGATGCTGAAATTGAAATACCTGCAAGTGATGATGAAGAATTTTCTGCATTAGCATTTAAGATAATGACAGATCCTTACGTTGGAACTCTAACTTTTTTTAGAGTTTACTCAGGAGTTCTTTCAAAAGGTTCTTATGTTTATAATTCAACTAAAGAACAAAAAGAAAGAATTGGTCGTATTTTAGAAATGCACGCTAACAATCGTGAAGAAATTGATGAAGTTAGAACTGGTGATATTGCCGCTGCTGTTGGTTTAAAAAACACAACAACAGGAGATACACTTGTTGCCGAAGGTAAAAGAAAAATTATTCTTGAAAAAATGAATTTCCCAGAACCTGTTATTTCACAAGCTCTAGAGCCTGCAACAAAAGCAGCTACAGAAAAACTTTCTTTAGGTTTACAAAAATTAGCTGCAGAAGATCCAACTTTTAGAACATATACTGATGAAGAAACTGGTCAAACAATTATTGCTGGTATGGGAGAACTACACTTAGAAATTATTGTTGATCGTTTAAAAAGAGAATTTGGTGTAGAAGGAACAGTTGGTGCTCCTCAAGTTGCTTATAGAGAAACTATTACTAAAAAAGCTGATATTGAAGGAAAACACATTAAACAATCTGGTGGTAAAGGTCAATACGGACATGTTTGAATTACTTTTGAACCTAATGAAGACAAAGGATTTGAATTTGTTGATAAAATTGTTGGTGGAAAAATTCCTAAAGAATATATTAAATCAATCCAAAAAGGTCTTGAAGATAAAATGGCTTCAGGAATTCTTGCTGGATACCCAATGATTGATATTAAAGCAACATTGTTTGATGGATCATACCATGATGTCGATTCTTCAGAGATGGCATATAAAATTGCTGCTTCAAAAGCTCTAACAAATGGAAAAGAACAATTGTCAGCAGTTATTTTAGAACCTATAATGGATGTTTCTATTATAGTTCCAGAAGAATACTTTGGAGATATAATGGGTGACGTTTCTCGTCGTAGAGGACAAATCAAAACAAATGAAACTCGTCAAGATGGAGCTTCTGTTATAAAAGCAGGAATTCCATTGAGTGAAATGTTTGGATATTCAACAGATTTAAGAACTATGACTTCAGGTCGTGGTAATTACCAAATGCTTTTTGATCATTATGAAAAAGCTCCAAAATCTGTAAGTGAAGCAATCATTAAAAAAAGAATGGTTAAATAATTTTAAGGTTATTTAAAATATAAAATATTTCTCTATTA
Source organism: uncultured Mycoplasma sp. (assembly GCA_947041065.1). GTDB lineage: Bacteria > Bacillota_I > Bacilli_A > Mycoplasmatales > Metamycoplasmataceae > UBA710. The sequence continues at coordinate 4,696 of CAMRCV010000018.1, read as the reverse complement.
GAGATTTATTTTTTTATTAATTCATATTATTGTTTTTAATCACATTTTCATCCGTTATGTCACTAATTGAAGTAATTAGGTTAGCACCATCTTTAATTAACATATTGTTGCCATCATTTTCATTTTGCAAACCAGGATAACAATAAATATCTTTTCCTTGATTTAAAAAGTTTGTAACAAGATTCATAATACCACTTCCTTTTTCTGATGAAAATACAACTAATGCATTACTTATGGCAGCTGTTATTCTATTTCTTTCTCTTAATCTTTTATTATTTACATTGACTCCGTTTGGATATTCAGAAATAACTAAAGAATTAGGATTATTTTTAATAACTTTAGCAAAGTAAGGTTTGTATAACCCATTACATGAAATAAAGACTATATCTTTTTTGTTTTTTAAATAATAACTTACAACCATTTCTTCAACACCTTTAAAATAATTAGTTACTAAGATATTATTTTTAGATGTTTGCTCTACAGCTTGATTTAGATACTGAAGAATAGTATCAGAATTTTTATCTCCCACTAAACACAAAGCATTTTTATGAATAAGTGAAATATTTCCTTCATAAAATAAAACGAAAGGCGGATTAGCAATTATTTTTAATGATTCAGGATATTCGTTATCTAGAATTGTAATAACTTGCATTTCTTCTGAATTTATTCTTTTTTCTAGTTCATCTATTTCATCGGGGTCAACAATTTCCTTGTTTTTTAAAGCATTATAAATACTGACAAAGTCTCCTTTATATTTTAATGCAAAATATATTAATATTAAATTCATATATAACTCCTTACTTATATTAATTCCCATTTTGTTTATCTTTTAATTAGAAAAAAAATAATTTAGTAAAAAACAGGTATTTTATTTATTATTTTTATAATAATGTTTTATAAAAGTTGAAAATTAATAATTATTTTTTGATTTAAATAATTAGGATTATGAAGAATATATTTGGTTTTCATTTATAATTAAAAATAATTAATAATGGAGATTTAAAGTGGAAAAAAAAGATTATAAAGATACCTTGAATATGCCAGAAACAAATTTTGAGATGCGTGCAAATTTAAATGAAAAAGAAGTTATTTTTCGAAAAGAATGGTTAGATAAAAAAATCTATAAGCAAGTTCTTAAAAGAAATAAAGGAAATGAAAGATTTGTTTTACATGATGGTCCACCTTATGCCAATGGTTCCTTGCATATAGGTCATTCTTTTAATAAAATATTAAAGGATATAATTGTTAGATATAAATCAGCAAATGGGTTTTATTCTCCTTTTGTTCCTGGTTGAGATACTCACGGATTACCAATTGAAAATAAAATGCTTAGTGAAATGAATGTTTCACATAAAAATTTAGATGTTTCTGAATTAAGAACGGTAGCTGCTAAATATGCCCTTAGTCAAGTTGAAATTCAAAAGCAACAATTCAAAGACTTACAACTTCTTTCAGACTTTGAAGATATCTATATAACATTAGATAAAAAATATGAAGTAGAACAATTAAAATTATTTAAAAAATTTGCTTTGGATGGTTTAATTTGTCGTGGTTTAAAACCAGTGTTTTGATCACCTTCATCACAATCAGCTTTAGCGGAGGCTGAAGTAGAATATCACGATCATCGCTCACCTTCTATTTTTGTATCTTTTAATGTGGAAAAAGGAAATAGTGTTGTTGATAAGAATGACAAGTTAATAATTTGAACTACAACTCCTTGAACTTTGATTGCAAATGCAGGTGTAGCAGTTAATGAAAAATTTGAATATGTAAAAATTTTAGTTAATGATATTAATTATATTGTGGCAAAAGAGTTATTAGAATCTTTAGTTGAAACTTTCAAATGAAGTGATCATAAAATTATTAGTACTTTTAAAGGTAAAGAAATCTTAGGGATTGAATATAGTGTTCCAATATTAGAAAATGTTTTAGCGCCTGTTGTATCGGGTCACCACGTCACACTTGAAGCAGGTAGTGGTTTGGTTCACATTGCACCTCTCTTTGGTGAAGATGATTTTGTCATTGGTAAAAAGCATAATTTAAATATGATTATGCACATTGAAGATGATGGAACTATTAATGATAAAGGAATGCAATTTTCAGGAATATTTTATGAAGATGCTAATAAAAATATTGGAATGTTTTTAGAAGAAACTAAATCTCTACTTTCATTAAAGTTTATTAAGCACTCGTATCCACATGATTGAAGAACAAACAAGCCAATAATTTATCGTGGAACACCACAATGATTCTTTTCTATTGAAAAAGTTAAAGAACAAATTTTGAAAAGTTTGGAAAGTGTGAAGTTTTATTCTGACTGAGGTCATAAAAGAATAGCTACTATGATTCAAAACAGAAATGAATGAACCATCAGTAGACAAAGGTCTTGAGGTGTTCCGATTATTATTTTTTATGATGAAAATAAAGAAGTAGTAATCAATGAAGAAATTTTTGATTATGTTATTAATTTAATATCAATAAATGGAACAAATATTTGATATCAAAAAACAGTTGATGAACTTTTACCTGAAAAATTTAGAAATAAAAATTGAACAAAAGAAAATGATATTATGGATGTTTGATTTGATTCTGGTTCATCTTTTGCATCAGTTGATGTTCAAGGAGAAAAGCCGCCATTTGAATTATATTTCGAAGGTTCCGATCAATATAGAGGTTGATTTAATTCTTCATTAATTAATTCAGTTGCTTATTCAGGGAAAGCTCCCTTCAAAGCTCTAATTTCACATGGATTTGTTTTAGATGCCAAAGGGAATAAGATGTCTAAATCAAAAGGAAACTCTGTTGATCCTCAAACAATAATTTCCACATATGGAGCTGATGTCTTAAGACTTTGATCAGCGAACAGCGAGTATTCTAATGACGTTACAATAGGTGATAATATCATTAAACAAAATGTGGAAATATATCGAAAAATAAGAAACACTTTAAGGTTTTTATTGGCCAATCTAAATGATTACGAATATAAAGATGTAGTTAAAAATGATGTACACGCTTTAATTGATGAAAGATTAGAGAATTTAAAGATTAGAATCAAATCATATTATGATGATTTTAGTTTTATTAACGTTATTAAAGAAATTAACAATTTTATTACAGATTTATCTGCCTTTTATTTATCAATCATTAAAGATGTTCTTTATGCTGAAAAAAGCGACAACTTAGAAAGATTAATGATTCAAAATAATTTATATAAGATATTGGAATTTTTATTAATATCACTTGCACCAATAATCCCTACAACAACAGATGAAGCTTATTCTTTCTTTAACAAAAAGAACAAACTAGAATCAATTCACTTAGAAAGTTTTTATAAGTGTAATGCAGAAGAATCTTTGGAAATAGAAAATCAATGAAAAGACTTTTTTGATATTAAGAATTTAATCTACAAAGAAATTGAATTAAAGATCAAAAGTGGAGATTTAAAAAGAACCAATGAAGCTAGTGTGACTGCTCAAATTAATTCACCATTTTTAAAAACACTTGATTTTAAGAAATTGTTAATGATTGGTGAATTCCATGAAGGTGATTCTCTAAAGGTAACCGGATTTAATTCATCAAAATGCCAAAGATGTTGAAATCATTTCGGAATTAATGATTTAAAAAATGAATTATGTTCAAGATGCCAAAATTATTTTAAGTAATTTATATATCAAAAGGTTTATAATTTAATAATATTTATTGTCGTTTAAGTAAAGGGGTTGTTTTGTTCAAGTTATTTCAGAAAAAAACAATTCTATATATGATGGCAACAATTTTGTTTTTATTTCTACAATCTTTTGAATCAATTACTGAATCAATGTTTATTGGTGAAATAATGGAAGCAATTTCTATCCATGGAAGACAACCAACTCCAAACAATATTTTTAACATTGATAATTTAACAATGAGTCAATTAATTGGCACTTTTGCAGGAATGATTTTTGGTGGTTTTGTTTGTGGAATCTTTGGTGTTTATTTTACATCAAAAGCAGCAACTAACTATATTGCCTATATGAGATTAAAAACATATGCAAAAATTCAAGATTTATCATACCAAGACATTGATAAGATTTCAACATCTTCTTTAATTACAAGAATAACAAATGACACAGAACTTATTTCAGTTAGTTTTCTTTTTGGACTAAGATTTTTCATTAGTGGAATTTTCTTATTTGTTTATGGGATTGTTGTTTCAACAATCAGTTATCCAAGTTTGTCTTGAATTTTCGGAGCAATAATTCCATTTGTTTTACTTGCAATGATTTTGACCATTATTTTTTCTGTTCCTAAATTTTCACAATCACAAAAACATACTGATTCTATAAATAAAGCTATGAGGGAAACTATTTTAGGAATAAGAGTAGTTAAAGCGTTTAATTTAAAAGACAATCAAAAAGCAAATTTTGATAAAGGTAATGAAGCTTTGGCGATTACTACAACAAAAGCTTATAAAATATTAGGTGTAGTTATGCCTTTGATTCAATCAGGAATTAATATTTCAATTATTTCAGTATTATCTTTTGCATCAAGTGATCCTGCCAACATGGCCATAGTAGCTCCATTTATAAATATTTTATTAAACGTACTATTCGGACTAATTACTATGATTATGGTGCTTATTCAAGTCTCAAGATCAATTCCATCTGTTAAAAGAATTAAAGAAGTTTTAAATTGAAAAAGTTCTATTGTTTACAAT
>CAMRCV010000017.1 GCA_947041065.1 uncultured Mycoplasma sp. | reverse complement strand
GATGGCTATAAAATTACAATTTGATTTTATCGGAACTACATTAAGAGGTTACACAAAAGACACAAAAGACTTAAATAATATTTCAAATAATTATGAATTCATAAGAGAAATATTGAAGAAAAGTTCAATACCAATTATTGCAGAGGGTGGAATATGAGAACCACATCAAGTTAAAGAATTAATGGATTTAGGTTGCTTTGCAGTTGTTGTAGGTTCTGCTATAACTAGACCTAAAGATATTACCCAAAGATTTTATAACTATTTAGGTAAAAAATAGTATGAGAATAAGCATAAAACAAAACAAGATTTATCAATCTTGAAAAATTAAAAATGATAATAGTAAAAATAAAGGTAAAGTTAAATCATTTTTTGATCAATTGTCAAGAGGTTTGATGTTACCGATTGCAATTTTACCAATTGCAGGATTACTTTTAGGTATTGGTGGTTCTATTGGCGCTAATGCAACTACAGAAACCGCAATAATTTTTGCAAATATTTTCAAAGGAATGTCTGATGTAATATTTGGTAATTTACCAATATTATTTTGTATAGCTATAACGATAACTTTTTCCAAAGACAAAGGGGCGTCAGGTTTTTCATCAGCTATTGCATATCTTGTCTTTTGTTCTTCTCAATTAGCTTTTTTACAATTTAATGAAGACGGAACTTTAAAGTCAATAATGTGATTTCATACACAGATAACAGGTATGTCAAGTACAACTCTTGGGTTACCAACAATTCAAACATCAATTTTTGGTGGAATTGTTGTTGGACTTTTAACATCGTTTATATTTAACAAAATATCAGTTTTAAAAGTTCCAAACTTTTTAGATTTCTTTTCAGGAATCAGATTAGTTCCAATAGTTTTAATTCCTGTAATGTTTTTATTATCAACAACATTCTTAGTATTTTGACCTTGAGTAGGATTAGCTATTCTTAAAATGGGAGAAGGAATACAAGGAGCACCTGCTGGAACTGGTGGATTACTATATGGTATATTAGGAAGAGCATTAATGCCTTTCGGATTACATCACATTCCTATTGTCTTAGCATTCCAAACACCATTCGGAGGAGTATTAACTTCTGAAGTTCTTAATAACGGAATTATTGAAGCAGGTGTTTCAATAAGTGACCAAGCGCAAATAATGTCATTATTTGATAAATTTAATGGTGGAGCAAATATTGAAGGAGATCAAAACATTTGAAACTTCATTAATTCTTTACCTTACAATACCTTAAATGCAGCGGGTCAAGATGTACCAATATTTGATTGATTTTATCAGTACACCGGAGTTTATGCGGGTAGATATACTCAAGATTATCCAACATATTTAGGTGTTTGTATGGGTATAGGAGCAGCGTTAATTGTTGCATCTGAGAAGAAGAACAGAAGAGATGTTTCTGTGGTTGTTGGTTCATCAATGGCAGTAGCTTTCTTAACAGGAATTACAGAACCTTTAGAATTTACATTTTTATTTGCTGCACCATTACTATTTTATTTAATATATGTTCCTCTATCAGGTTTTTCATATATGTTTATGGAATTAAGTGGCGCTCATGTTGGTGTTGGATTTGCAAGAGGATTCATAGATTTAATGATTTACGGAGCTTTACCAGTTCTTAAAGGAACAAAGTTTTATTTTGTATTTGTTCTAGCTGCAGGAGAAGGGTTGTTTGCATTCTTAACATTCTTATTTTTAATTAAGAAATTTAATATTGAAACTCCGGGACGTGGAGGCAATGTTGTTAAGTTAATGTCGAAAGCTGATTACAAACAAATAAAATCAAAAAATAAAAATCAAGATAACGATAGAGTGTTGCAAATAATAAACAACCTTGGAGGAACAGATAATTTAAAAGATGTTTCAGCTTGTGCAACAAGATTAAGAGTTAGTGTTAAAGATGCAACAAGCATTACGAAAGAATCATTTGATGTACTTGGCTCAAAAGGAATGGTTATTAATAAAAATTCTTTACAAATTATATTTGGTGGTGAAGCAACAATTCTCTCTGATAAAATAAATGATTATATTAATAATATTGATTCCTTGCCAAAAGAAGAAACAAAAGTCTTCTCTTATAAAAAGCAAAATTTTGAAACTTTTAATGTGTATGCTCCGTTTGATGGAAAAATTTGTTTGTTATCAGATGTACCAGATGAATTATTTAGTCAAGGATTAATAGGCCAAGGTATTGCAATGATCCCTAGTTCTTCTAAAGCCTTTTCTATAATTGATGGTTACTTAACCAATATATTCCCTACGAATCATGCTTATACATTTGAATCTAAAGATGGAACTGAAATATTAGTTCATATAGGTATTGATACAGCAGAAAATAATAAGAAAATTTTTGAACCCAAAGGAAAGATTGGTAATATTGATATTTCATCAAATATTGTAAATATAAATTTAAAAGAAATAGCAGAAGCTAGTTCTTCTATGACACCAATTGTTTTCCCTGACTTAGATAAAAGTAAAAAAATAAATTTAGTTATTGATTATGGACAAGAAGTAAAAGCAGGCGAATTGATAGTGACTATAGAAAAAAATCTTGAGTAATCTCAAGATTTTTTATTTTAGTATATTTTAAAAGTTTATTTGTTAAACAACTTTAGCTTTTGATCTTCAATAAATCACAAACCCAATTACAGGTGGAAGAAACATGAATAAAATGTATCAAAGTCTGCTTTTTAGATTAAAAGTTTTAATAAGTAAGTAAACTACTCCACCAATTACTAGTCCAAAAATGAATGAACAAAGCAATCCTACTAAAGTAATTTTATGATTTGATAATTCTTTTGCCATAAATACCTCCTTTTTTTAATATTTAAAATATTGTAATATTTCATTTGAATTATATTATAATAGTTAAATAACCTATGTAGAAAGTTTTATTGATTTCAAAAAGTCAATAAACAAATTATGGATTTAATTTATATAATTTTAATAGTATCGGCGATTGTGATTTTTATCCCTTGGCTATATGGATTACTTTTACCAATCGTCAAACCAACAATAAGCAAAAAATCAACAATGTATTTATATGCTTTTTCTTCAGGATTCTTTGTTGTTCTAGCTATTTTCGGTTTTTTTGCAGAGGCAAAAGAAGAGTTAACAGTTTATTTAGAAAATGAACATTTTAGTCAAGGTGCTGTTTGAGGAATCAATATAGGTATTATTGGCGGAGGTGCATTTGCAGTTTTGGGATTATCAATCCTAGCCAAATTTTTAATAGGTAAAAAAATATCTAAAAATTCTAATCAACAAGAAAGCGCTCTAGAGTTAAATCATGATCATTCACATTTAATATATAATTTAAATGATGTTAATCCAAAATCAAAAATTTTAGGTTTAATGCTCTTGATGTCTCATCGTATTCCAGGTGGATTAATTATTGGTTTTCTGATTTCTAACATTCAACACAATGGCGAAGTTAGCGCAGTAGATATTGTCTTCTTAGTAACATTTATTTTGCATATCATTCCTGAAGAATTAATTTTATATTATCGTCAAATGGAAATGGGAGTTAAAAAATGAAGAGCTGCCTTTCACTCATTTTTAGGAACATTACTTTTAGTGCCATTTATTTTTATAGGTGCATACACTGGAGATTTACTACAAAGCAATGTTATTTTAATTTCATTCTTAAAAGTTTGTGTTGGTTCGTTAATTTTATTTGGTGCTCTTGTTGAATTCTTCCCTGAATTCTTGCATAACAAAATGGATGCTAAAACTTGATACATCACAATTTCTCTTTTAATGTTAGGTGTGGTATTTGGATTAATATTATTTTCAATTCATTCCCATGGGTCTGGCGGTCACGAACATCCACATCACTCCTTGAATTATTTAGATGGTATTGAAAAAAATAATTTTCATTATCATTTTTTAAGGAATTAAAGATTATAATTATAAAACAACAATTTAAAAGAATGTAGGATAATTAATGTCAAAAAGTAAAGAAACAAAATTTATAAACGCAATGAGATATTTTGGTTTAAAATCAATTCAAGAAGCAAAAGGTGGTCATGTTGGTATGACGATGTCAGCGGCACCAATTACATATACCTTGTTTACTAAATTTATAAACCTAAATCCAAAAAATGCTAAATGAATTAATAGAGATAGATTTGTTTTGAGTGGTGGTCACGGTTCAATGGCCGTTTATCCTATTTTACATTTTGCTGGCTTGTTAAAAAAACAAGAATTAAAAGACTTTAAAAGAGATGGTTCTAAAACTCCTGGTCATCCTGAGTTTGAATATGAAAACGATAATTTTGTAGATGCATCTACAGGTCCTTTGGGTCAAGGTTTTTCAATGGCTGTAGGAATGGCTATTGCTCAAAAATATTTGGAAAAAACAACTAATAAAGATTTCCCTGAAACCTTTAAACATTATACTTATGTTGTTGTTGGTGATGGAGATTTGCAAGAAGGAATATCTTATGAATCAAGCGCTATTGCCGGAAGATTATCTCTAGATAAATTAATAGTTTTACATGATTCAAATAAATTTCAATTAGATTCATCTGTTGAAAAAGTTAGTGTAGAAAATTTACAAATGAGATTCGAATCAAATAATTGATTTTATCAAAAGATTTCAAATAGTCCTAGCGATATTGAAAATGCAATTTTAAAGGCGCAAAAAAGCGACAAACCATCTTTTATAGAAGTGGAAACAATTATTGCAGAAGGTTTGAGTTCACAATCTTCGTTTAAAGGTCATCATGGCATTGTGGGAGAAGAAGACTTAGCTAAATTTAATAAACATTACGACACAGATTTTTCAGGATGAGATATGGATCAAGAAGTTTATGATCACTTTGAAAAAACTGTTAGTCAAAGAGGTCAAGAAACTTTTGAAAAATGATCATTACAATTAGATAATTATAAGAAGCACGATCAAAAAGCTTTCAAGGTAGTAGAATCTTGAATTGATAATAAAGTTGATTTTGAAAATATTTTAAAGCAAGTTAAATTTGAAAATAATAATTTAGCTACTAGAATGTATATCAAAGACTTAATTGTTGATTTACATAAAGCAACAAAGAATGTTATTTCTTTAGGTGTTGATGTTTCTTCTTCGACTCAAATATCTATTTCTGAAACATCTTTTTTAGATGGCGGAAATGCTGTGTTTTTAGGAATAAGAGAATTCGCAATGACAGCTATTTCTAATGGTATTAATTTACATGGTGGATTAAAAACAATTGGTGGAACGTTCTTAGTTTTTGCTGATTACATGAAAAGCGCTATTAGGTTAGGGGCAATGATGGAAGTTCCTAATATCTTTGCTTTTACTCATGACTCATATCAAGTCGGAGGAGATGGTCCTACACACCAACCCTTTGATCAATTACCAATGTTAAGAGCAATTGCCAACGTCAATGTTCATAGACCTTGTGATGAAACGGAAACAAAGGTTGCTTTAATCGAAGCTTTTGAATCAAAGAAAACTACAAACATTTTAATTTTATCAAGGCAAAATTTAGAATCATTTGACTCAACACGTTCATTGGATGAAATTAAAAAAGGAGCATATGAATTAGTTTCATGTGCTAATCCAGATTATGTTATAGCTGCATCAGGTTCAGAAGTTGGTTTAGCAAAAGAAGTTGCAAGTCATTTAAAGAATGTGAGAATAGTTTCTGTTCCATGTTTGGATAAATTAGGAAATTGAAATCAAGAAGATTTAACAAAGTTATTTAAAGCTAATATTGCTTTAGTAACTATTGAAGCTTCTTCAGATTATAAGTGATTATCTATTCATCAAGCCAATCAAAACAATCTTCACATAGGTGCTTTTGAGTTTGGAAAATCAATGGATGGTGATGAACTTTATAAACAAAAAGGTTTCGATGCCAAAAAAATACTAGAAAAAATAAAAAACATATAATAATAAATAAATTTTATTGATATATTTCTACAATTATGTATAATATATTAACTATATAAGGAGGCAATATGTCAAGAATAGATGAAATAACTGGTAAAAAACCAATGTCAGGAAATTTGCGTTCTCACGCCCTTAATACTACCAAAAGAAGATTTAACTTAAATCTTCAAAAAGTAACTATTGTTGAAAATGGTGAAAAAATAACTTTAAGAGTTACTGCCAAAACTAAAAGAACACTTCGTAAACAAGGAAGAATATAATATAAAAAAATCTAATGCTTATTAGATTTTTTTATTATTTCTTTTTTGATTCATTAATTCTAGTTTGTCAATAAATTCTTGATCATCAAATATTTTTGTAGGTTGTGCATTATTTCATAGAACAATTAAGTAATTCACCAATTCTTTATGATTGTTTATAAATTGATAATTATAATCATCATATTGAGTTAAGAAAACTGTTTCTTGTGCATCAGTTAATCTTAAGCTTTCAATTACATAAGCAAGTTCGAAATTCTTATCTCCCATATGGGCAAACTCTCAATCACAAATAAATATTTTTCCATTTTTATCTTTAATTAAATTTTGTTCCCAAATATCTGCATGAATAGGTGTTAATTTATCTTGGTTTTTAATAATGTAATTTATTCTTTTGTAATATTCATGAATAATAGGAATTTTAATATTTTTCTCTCACATTATTTTACGATACTCTTTTATTCTTGCTGCAATATTAAATGGTGGAAAAACAATTTTTGAATTATGAACTTCTTTTAAGTAGTCAGCAATCTTAATTAATGTTTCGTCATTTACTTCAGGGGTTTCTCCTTCTATAAATTCTCATTTGTTTTCTTTTTCGGTTTGTGAAATTAATTTAGGAACAAAATCAAATTTTTCTAAAATTTCATAATTCATTTTGTGATTAAAATTATTATATATTTTTTCTTGTAAAAATACATTTCCGTCTTTATAAGAAATATTTGTATGTCCATTTTCAATTTTTATTTTCATATTTTACATCCCGTTTTATTTTATATAAATAATTTTATCATTTATAAAATAAAAGTAATATAATATACTAACTTAAATATTAAAAAGCAAAGGAATTTTATGCACGATTATAAAGATAATTTTAGTAATGCAATAGATTTCGCTGTTAAAAAAACAAAACTTAAATGATGAAAATTAATTTTCTTGGGAATAATGGGCTGTATTTATGTAGGTATTGCATATATAGCTTTTATTATGGTTGTTGCAGGAATGCAAGATCAATCAGTTTTTGCAGCTGGTTGACAAGATAGAATGTTCTTAAATAATGAAGTTCCTAAAATTGATATGAGTGGTTGACCTTTAATTATAGGTGCGGCAGTATTCCCGGTTGGTCTTTTATTGATAGTCTTTCTTGGTGGTTCATTATTTACTTCTGATAACTTAACTTCAATTGCGATTTTAACCAAACAAGTAAAAATCCCGCCTGTTGTATTGAAATGATCATTAACATTATTAGGGAATCTTATTGGTGCTTTTATAATTGCAGCTCTAGCAAGAGGAGCACATGTATTTGGTGATAAACATTTATTTGTTTTACAACAAATAATTGCTAAAAAAGTTCATATGGAATGATGACATGCATTTTTCTCAGGAATTTTATGTAATATCTTAGTTGCTGGAACTGTTTGATCTACAATGGCTACAAAACACTCAATTGCTAAAATATTTTTAATTTATTTCCCAATTTG
>CAMRCV010000016.1 GCA_947041065.1 uncultured Mycoplasma sp. | reverse complement strand
AAAACAAAAAAAGTTATATTGCACATTGATGTTGATTCTTTCTTTGTGAGTTGTGAGGTAGCCCTTAGGCCAGAACTCTCAAATAAAGAAGTTGCTATTGCACAACACATTCCTAATGCCATTGCAGTTTCTTTAAGTTATGAAGCGAAAGCAAAGGGTGTCAAAGTACCTTGAGCAATTTCTGCAATTAAAAAGAAATGTCCAAACTTAATAGTGATTGAACCTAATTTAAGTCTTTATCAAAACTTTTCGAAAAAAATTTACAATTTATTATCGAAGAATTATTCACCATTAGTACAAATAGTTTCTATAGATGAATGATATATTGATGTTACTAAAGTTTGACAAAAGTTCGGTTCAATTAAAAATCTTGTTTTAGATATTCAAAAAACAATGTCTAAGAATCTTTCTATGCCGGTTTCTATCGGAATATCTTACAATAAATTTTTAGCAAAAATGGCCACAGCAATTAACAAACCTTTAGGTATTACTTTTATTACTTATAATAATTACCAAGAAATGATTTGGTCAATGCCAATAACAAATTATTATGGTTTAGGTAAAGTGAAGTCTTCTCAATTAATTAAAATTGGAATTGAGACAATTGGTGATCTAGCAAAATCTGATTATAATGATCCTAAAATTAGAAAAATATTTTTAAATCAAACCCAGAAATTTTTAGATAATGCCAATGGTGTAGGTGAAGATAATTTAAAATTAGAAAATAACATTTTAAACTCTATCAGCAATGAAAAAACTTTTTTAAATGGACCGGCCAAAGATAGTAAAGAGGTTTATGCTAGTTTGCAAAATCTTTCATCAAAAGTTTCTCAAAGATTATTAGAAAGAAATATTTGTGGAAGTAATATTTCAATTAGCATCCAAACAAAAGAAGGTCATAAATCTAAATCTCTTCAACTTGATAAGCTAATTAATTCCCAAGAAGATATTTATTTATATACTTCTCAGTTAATGAAAAAATTATGAAATAACGAGACGCTTGTTTGTCTAGGAATTAAGGTATCTAAAATCGAAAACTCTTTCCAAAATTTTATGAATCAATCATTATTAATTTCGTCAGAAGATAGTGAATTAAATAAAATTGAAACTATTATTGAAAACATTAATGCTAAAATGAAGAACAAAGTTGTGATGTCTGGTAAAGAATTCAAAGAACACAAAACTTCAAATCAAAATAAATTTCGATAAAATCAATCACAAACGAGCTTTTTAAATTATGATTATACTTAATATGAAAATAGGTATATACGGGGGAGCTTTTAACCCAATTCACAAAGGGCACATTAAAATAGCGAAACATGTTATCGATTTTTTAGGTTTGGAAAAATTAATTTTTGTTCCTTCTTATAAAGGGCCATTCAAAAAAAATATTGAATTAGCTTCTGGTCAAGACAGAATGAACATGATCGAATTAGTTTTGGAAAACAAGATGGAAGTATCAGCATTTGAAATTAATAGAAAAGGTGTTAGTTATACAATTGACACAATTAAATATTTTAAAAACAAATATAAGGATGATGAACTATTTTTAATTATTGGTTCTGATAACTTAAGCAAATTAAATAAATGATCAAAAATAGATGAAATTACACAAATGGCAAAAATAGTTGTTTTAAAAAGAAGTGACTCTTTTTCAAAAATTAATTTGAAAAAATATGATTGCATGTTAATAGATAATGTAATAACAGAAGAATCAAGTTCAGGTTTTTTAGCAGGAAGTTATAAAGATGTTGAATCAAAAGTAAAACATTATATTGGTGCTCATAAATTGTATTTTGATGATATTGTCAAAAACACTTTAAGTGTTGAAAGGTACAAACACTCTTTATATGCAGCAAAGTTTGGTGTGGAACTTTCCAAATACTTAAAATTAGACTCAAAAAAGGCTTACTACGCTTGTTTATTGCACGATATAACAAAAGAGTGAGATGTTGATAAACAACGTGCTTTTTTGACCCATTTTCTAGTAGATGAATCTAAGCTTGAAAATCATGAGTTACATCAAGCAACTGGTTCAATATGACTTCGTAAATTTTTTGTTATTAGAGATAATGAAATGACCGATGCAATCGCTAAACATACAACGCTATCTTTGGAATTAACCCAAATGGACAAAGTTGTTTTTATGGCTGATAAATTATGTTCAGGAAGAAAATGAGAAGGAATTCAAGAAGTTAGAAAAATGTGTTTCGAAGATTTTGATTCAGCTTTTGCCCTAACAGTTAAGAAAACTAAAGAATTTATTGAAGCCAAAGGTGCACCACTATCATCTGCTCAAGAGGAGATTTACAACAAATGAAGCAAACTTGAGGTTTAATAATTGCAGATCCTAATGAGATTCATGATTCGCCATTACAATTTTTAAAGGAAACAAAATCAGGAACAACAACCTTTTTTCACTATCAATGAAATGATGTTGAAATTATTACTGTTGAATCAGGTATTGGGATTGTCAATGCTGCAATGATGACTCAAAAATTAATTGATATTTACCAAGTAGAAAAAGTTTTAAATTACGGAGCAGTTGGAGCAACAGATAAATTAAGTTTATTTGATGTTGTTCTTCCTGATAAGTTTTATTTTCATGATGTTGAAACTCCTTGATATCCAAGAGGTCAAACTCCAGGAGAACAAGAGTTTTATACAAACTCATTTAAAGAAACTAGTAATATTAATATCGCTAGTGGAAGTAGTTTCATTCATAAGATAGATCACTTAAATAACATCAAGGAAAGTTTGGATGTTGATTTATTTGATATGGAATCAAGTGCTATTGCTCAAGTATGTTTAAAAAATAAAACTCCTTTTTTTGTTGTTAAGGGAGTGAGTGATATTATTAATGTTACAGAAACAGAAATGCAAGATATCAATAAAAATATTGCTACCTCTTCTAAAAAGTCATTCATGAAATTAATTTCTCTATTTGAAGAAATTCAAGCACATAATAAAAGTTAATTATTATTTATTTGTAGTTTTTTTTAAGAACGTTTTAGTTTCTGTGCCATTAATTAGTTTTTTAATGTTAGGAATATGCGTTAAAAGAGTAATAATACCTGCAACAGCAAGCGCTAAGAAGGATAATCAATATAAAGGTGATTCTCCATCTAACGGAGTGCCGTGCAAGTAGGAATCATATCAACCATTAAATTGTGGAATAAAAGTAAATGGAGCAATTAAGAATGGTGTTGTCATCGAAGCTAAAGAAACGTATTTAGTAGTAAAGAAAGTAATTAAAAATATTACCATACCAATAAAAGCTAATAAAATAGATATTGAACAAATGACACCCAAGTTTGTTGCTGCTCCCTTACCACCTTTAAACTTAAAGAATATTGGAAAGATATGACCAATAATTACAGAGATAGAAATTGCTTGAACATACAAGTTATTAAAGAAATCAACATACTTCAATAAAACGATACCAATAAAAGTAAATCAAAATGATTTAGAAACATCTAATAAAAAAATGAGTAATCCAAATTTTCAACCATAGTTTCTCAAAGCATTAGTTGCTCCTGGATTACCTGATCCAACTGAAATGATGCTTTGTCTTTTTTTGCTATTTAAAGTTAATAAAATGGAAAAGTTAATTGAACCGATTAAATATCCTATAAGTGCTCAAATAATGTTGGAAAGTACAGCATTAGTAATATCCATAATTTATTTTAAATTCCTTGCAATTTCTTTGATGTTTTTAGCAATATCATCTTTAATTTCTTTGTTTTTAAGTGCGTAATGAATTGTTGCTAATGCAAAACCTTTAATTGAACCTAAGTCAAATCTTAAACCTTCAAATTCATAAGCATAGATTTTTTCTTCTTTCATGTAATTTTCAAAAGCATCTATTAAATCAAACTCTTTACCTGTGTCTCTGTTTTTTAATCCGTCTTCTAAGTGTTTAACAATTGAGTAATTAAAAACATATCTTCCCAAAACAGCTTTGTTCGAAGGTGCATCTTTAATTTGAGGTTTTTCTACAGCACCTTCAATTTCAAAAAAGTTATCATTTTTTTCTGAACCATGTTTAGGAATAACGATTCCATATTTATTTAAATCTTCCTGAGCTACACTTTGAACACCAAGAATTGAAGATTCACATTCTTCATACTTATCCATTAACTGCTTAATAGCTGGAATGTCTGATTGAATTAAATCATCGCCAAGAATAACTGCAAAAGGTTCGTCATTAAAAAACTTAGCACCAACTAAAATGGCATGACCCAAACCAAGTTGTTCATATTGATAAACAACTCTAATAACGGCTTCTCTATTAGTTTCTCTAATGTTTTTTAATAATTCATGTTTATTTTTTGATTGCAATTCTTTTTCTAGTGGAATGTTTGGTTCAAAATATTCCATAATTTCTTGTTTTCTAGTTGAAATAACCAAGATAATTTCTTCAATACCAGATTCGATAGCTTCATCAACCAAAAGATCGATAGATGGCCTATTTAGGATTGGTAATAATTCTTTTGGAATAATTTTGGTCATAGGTAAAAAACGTGTACCTCAACCTGCGGCAGGAATAATTAATTTTTTAATTTTGTTTTTAGATTTACTCATAAGTTTTTATATTATATTATATTTACCTTGCTATTTTGTATTAAATTATTTTTCGATCATATCAATCATATCATCTCATTCTTCATCTGGAGAATCTTGTGGATTGCCGATATATTGTCCGTTTTCATCATAATTTTCATTATCAAATCATTGACCATTATCTCATTGACCAGTTTCTGATTGGTCTCCGTATCATTTATTGTCAGATCATTTATCATCATTTTGGACTCATTGACCGTTTTGGTCATAATATCCGTTTTGGTCATATTGACCTTGATCTTGATATTGTCCGTTTTGGTCAAATTGATCATTTGAGTATTTTTCATTATTTAAAGATTGGTTTGGAAATAATACTTGACCTTGATTTTGATTGTTAAATCCAAAATTTTCTCCGCCATTATTATTTGATAATGAATTTGCTGGGTTGCTAAAAATTTCATTTGTATATTCTTGGTATTTGTTTTTATTTTCAACAGGTTTTACAGGTTTTTTAACTTCGTTTTGAGGGATTTCAGTTTCAGGCTTTTTACTAAAGTCAAAGCTTCCACCATTTCTTTTTCTAATAATAAATGCTGTTGCCAAAGCGGCTACTATAAGTAAGATACCGATAGGAACAACTGTTGAAACAATTAATATTGTATTTGAATAAGGAGCTTTAATATTGAATGAAAACGCTTTGTCTCCAGAAACACCGTTGTAGTTAATTTTAAAAGTTATCATTGCTGGGTTTGTAATATCAATATCAGTAAATGTTATTTTAGCAACATCAATACCAGCAGGGATTGTAATAGAAAGTTGAGTTAAGATTTCCATAGTCATTGGATTTGTTTCTAATAACGTTTGAACAAACAGAAGTTCTTGATCTTTGAAAATATCAAAATTTTGGATGATAATTGCATTAGCAATATCTTTATCTAAAGGAGTTGTGTTGAAGAATGTATCTTTTTCACTAGCAACACCATTGTAGTTCATGTTAAAGGTAATTTTAAATAAATCTGTAGTATCGATGTTGGTAAAAGTAATTCTTTCGGGACCAACACCTTTTGGTAATGTGATCGAAAGTTCATTAAGAATTTCTTTTGTCATTGGATTAGTTTCTAACAATCCTTTAATGTAATCTACAGTTTCATTTTTTAGAATATTAACGTCTTCAATAATAATTACATTAGCAATATCTTGTGTAGGAGTAACATTTAATAAATCTTTAGTTGGTTTAGGAACTTCGTTGTAGTTAATTGTAAAAGTAACTTTTAATGTATCGTCAATATTAACATCAGTAAACGAAATTTTAGAAAGGTCTGCTCCTTCAGGAATTTCAATTGAAAGTTGATTAAGAATTTCCATTGTTGTTGGAGCTGTATCTAATAATTTTTTAACAAATGCGCCATTTTCTAATCTCAAAATATCTTTATTTTTTACACTAATAATACTTACAACTTCTAAGTCAGTAGCTTGAGCCAACAAGAAGTCAGAAGTTTCTTTCGGAACACCATTATAATTAATTGTAAAAGTAATTCTTAAAGGGTTTTTAATATTAATTTTTGTAAATGAAATTTTATCAGCTGCTGAACCATCTGGAATAGTGATAGATAATTGAGTTAAGATTTCTATAGTCATTGGTTTTGTATCTAAAAGACGTTTAATGAAAGAAACATCTTTGTTCATTAAAATGTTTTTATCAAGTACAAGTGAAGAATTGGCAATGTCTTGATTTAGTGGTGTTGAATTTAAAATATCACCTGTTGCTTTAGCTACTCCATTATAAGTAATGGTAAAACTTACTCTAAATAAATTGGTAATAACAATATTTTGAAATGAAACTCTAAAAATTTCTGTCCCTGCAGGAACTTCAATTGAAAGTTTAGTTAGTACAGCTTGAGTCATTGGTTTAGTTTCTAATAAATCTCTAATCTTGTCAACACCTAAATTTGATACAGCATCAGGGTTTGTTAAAATTATAGAGTTAACAACTTCTTGGTCATCAGGAGTTGCGTTTAAGAAGTTGTTTGATGATTTTGCTACTCCACTGTAATTAATTTTAAAAGTAACTCTTAATGGGTTAGTAATATTGATATCGGTAAATGTAATCTTCGCAATATCTGCTCCTTCAGGAAAAATTATTGAAAGTTTTTGCAAGTTTGCTAAAGTCATTGGACTAACTTCTAATAAACCTTTAATAAAAAGAGCATCATGACTTTTTAAAATATTTGTATTGCTAACAGTAATTTTATTAGCAACCTCTAAATTTGTTGGTGTTGTATTTAAAAAGTCAAACTCTTTTTTAACAACAGAGTTGTAACTGATTGTAAAAGTAACTTTGAAAAGATTGGTTATACTTATTTTTGTAAATGAAAGTTTAGTTACATCAGCTCCTAAAGGAAACTTGATAGTTAATTGATCTAAGATTTCCATAGTCATTGGACTAGTTTCTAATAAGTTTCTAATCTTAATACCAGTAAAGTCTTTTAAGGCATCCACATTAGTAATTGTTATTGCGTCAACTATTTCAGCGTCACTAGCTTGAGCGAATAAAAAGTCAGGAGCAGATTTTGGCACTCTATTGTAGTTAATTGTAAAAGTAACTCTTAAAGGATTGTCAATATTGATATCTGAAAAAGTTACAAGAGATGGATCAACACCTTCAGCAAGAGTGATTGAAAGACTATCAAGGATTTCTTTAGTTATTACTCTTGTTTCTAAAATATCTCTAATTTCAATAACTTTCTTATTGTTCATAATTTCATTATTTGTAATTAAGATTGTTCTAGATATTTCCGCATCAGTTGGTGTTGCGTTTAGAAATTCAACAGTATCTTTTGCAACTCCGTTGTAATTAATTTTAAATAATATTTTAAAAGGATTACTAATATCTATGTCAGTAAATGAAAATAATTCAGGAAGCGAACCTTTAGGCGCATTAATTGATAATTGACTTAAAATTTCTTGAGTCATTGTTGGAGATTCAAGAACTGTTTTAATAAAATTAACAGTTTCAGCCTTAAGGATGTCTTGGTTAGTTAGTGTTGCTGCTAAAGCGACTTCTAAATCTGTTGGTGTAGCACTTAAGAAATCTAAAACATCTTTTGATACTTTGTTGTAATTAATTCTAAAGCTAATAGCATATAAATCTGATAAGTCAATGTTTGTAAAAGTAACTTTGCTAACATCTCCACCTTCAGGTAATGAAATAGAAAGTTGATCTAAGATTTTTTGAGTCATTACACGAGTTTCTAATAAACCTTTAATATAATTAATATTTTTATCTTTAAGAATATCTTGATTAACAACAAAAATTGATTCAACAGTTTCTTTGTCTGTTGGTTTTGCTGTTAAAGAATCAGTAGTTGATTTTGGTACTCCTTTATAGTTAATTATAAAAGTTATTTTAAAGGGATTTACAGTATCTATGTCTGTAAAAGAAAAGTGTTTCGGTTCAGAGCCTTGTGGTAATTTCAAAGAAATTTTTTCCAATATTTCTCTAGTCATCGGTTTTGTTTCTAACATGCTTTTAATATTGTTGATGTTTTGATCATTTAAAATATCAACATTTTGAATGACAGATCTTTCAGCAGTTTGTTTATCTGTTAAGATTG
>CAMRCV010000015.1 GCA_947041065.1 uncultured Mycoplasma sp. | reverse complement strand
GCTTTATTAACTGCTAATCTTAAAGATGAATTAGAATTCATGTCAGGACCACCCAATGCAGCCGCAACCATTATTTCTTTTGAAAATTTAGCAAATATTTTAGATCTCATTGCATCTTGCGCCCCTTTACGGTGTTTGATATTTGATCATTTTGAATGTCCTGCCATTTTTTTCCTTGCTTATTTGTATTTTTTTGATTACTTAAAATTTTAACATTTTTTTAGATTTGTTTAATTAATTCTATTAGTGCTTCTTCAAAAATTATTTTAATACCTAATTCTTCAGCTTTGTTTTTTTTGCTTCCGAAATCACCACCACATATTAAATAGTTTATTTTACTAGATATTGCAGAGATGACTTTACCGCCATTATTTTCAACAATTTCTTTAATTTCATTTCTATTCATATCGAACTTTCCAGTAATCACGAAAGACTTGTTGTTAAAGAAGTTGTCCTTATAAATACCCTTAGTTTTTTCTTCGGGATTAATTCCTAACAAAATTAATTTTTTAATATCATTCATATTTTCTTCTGATGATTGAAACTCAATTAAAGATTTAGTAGTAATAGGGCCAATATCTTTTATGTTATTTAATTGTGTAAAGTCAAAATCTACAAAATTGGATAATGATTTAATTTGCGATGCTACCAGCTTACAATTTCTATCTCCTAAATGATTAATACCAATTGCAAATAAAGTTGAGTCCAAACTATTATTTTTAGAATTATCAATTGCTAATAAAAGATTCTTTAAAGATTTTTCTCCAATTCGAGATATCTTTTTTATTTCCTCTATATTTTCTTTTAATAAATAAATATCAGGATACCTTTTAATTATTTCAAGTTCATAAAATTTTCGAATTCAAGATTCTCCCAATCCAGAAATATCCATTCCTTTACGAGAAGTAAAGTGCATAATTTTTCTAATGTTAATTTCTGGACAAAGATCATTAATACAAAATTGATCTGTTTGTAATTCATTATCAATTAGTTTTTGATGACAATAATTACATTCTAATATTTTTTTTATTTCCTCTTGATTATTTTTATTAGCAAGCGAAAAAACTTTTGGAATAATTTCTCCAGCTTTTTTAACTCATACATCATCCCCAACATTAATTCCAAGATTATGAATATAATTAAAGTTATGCAAGGTAGCTGCAGAAACTACAGTCCCCTTTAAAGCAACGGGTTCCAATTGGGCATTGTAAGTTACCATCCCTGTTCTACCAATGGTAATGGTAATACCGATTAATTTTGTGGAAACTAATTCGTCATTAAACTTATAAGCAATATTATATTTAGGAAACTTAGAAGTAAATCCTAACTTTTCATAATATAAAACATTGTTTAGTTTGATGACAATTCCGTCAGTTTCAAAATCTAAGGCATCTCTAGTTTTTTCAAAATCAAAAATATATTCCATAATTTCATCAATATTGTCAGTTAACAAATTAGTCCCAATTGTTTTAAAACCTTCTTCTTTTAAAAACACTAGTGAATCACTAAAGTTAGTTATTTTGTGTAATTCGGGAGATACAATTTCATAAACAAAACATGAAAGATTTCTCGCTTTAACTATTTTTTTATCCAATTGTCTTAAAGTTCCGCTGGCCATGTTTCTAGGATTAGAAAATTTCACTTCAAGGTTGTTGATTTTTTCAAAACCTGATTTTGTTATGAAAACTTCTCCTCTAATTTCAATATTTTCTTGATATTTTATAGTGGTAGGAATATCGTCAATTATTCCTAAGATATTATCAGTAACATCTTCGCCGATGTAACCATCTCCTCTAGTTATTGCTTTGATTAATTTTCCTTTTTCATATTGCAAGGCAATTGACAATCCATCAATTTTAGGTTCAACATAAAAAAACTCTTTTGCATCCAAAGTAATTTTTAAAATATTATTAATAAATCTTTCAATATCTTCTTGTGTATATGCTTTATCCAAAGATAACATTTTTTTGTTATGAGTAATTTTATTAAATTTATTAATAATATTTGATCCAACTTTATTTGTTGGAGAATTAGGTGTTAAATATTCAGGATACTGCATCTCTAATTTAACTAAGTTTCTTAAAGTTGCATCATAAATTTGATCACTTACAGTCGGTGAGTCATTTTCAAAGTATTCTATATCTCATTTGTTAATTTTTTCAATTAACAAATTCATTTCTTTTTTAATTTCATTCATAGGGATATTTTAATTCAAGCTTGTAGGCATATTTTGTCATCATAAAGGAATTGGGATAACTCCATGTAATATTAAACTAATTACAACTATTATTCCAATCAATGACAAGAAGCATAGAGCACCTCAAATTGTTGTATTTCAAGTTCTATAAGAAACTCTTTTGGCATATGGGTCATATCCTCTAGTTTCCATAGCATTTGATAAATCATCTGCCTTAGCAAATGCTGAAACAAATAATGGAACAATTAAAACAATTGTTGCTTTCACTTTAGTTCTCACATTTCCATTTGAAAAATCAACTCCACGAGAAGCTTGAGCTTTTAGAATCCTGCTAGCTTCATCTAATAATGTAGGAATGAATCTTAGTGCAATAGTAATGATTTGAATAAAGATGTTAACAGGAATTTTAATTCATTTTAATGGCATAAAATAAAATTCTAATGCCTTTGTTAGTAAAACAGGTTTTGTAGTTAATGTTAAAATAGTCATTACTAATAAAATTGAATATATTCTTAAAGCAATGTTTAATGTGTCAACAACAGTTTTTCAAGATATTTGAATCGATCACGATGGTATATCAACTCAAATATGCATATTTCAGTTTCACTCACTCTGTGGAGGTGCATGGTTCGTAAAAATATTAATTACAAAGATGAAGATTCCAATTCACAAAGGCGTTAGCATCATTCCGATTAACTTTAAAGGTTTTTTAGTTGCTACTATAAAAACCAATACTAAAGGAGTTAGTAGAATAAAAGAAGTAAAAAATGTTGAAGATAATAAAATCAAAACAATAAAAGCAATTGCACCAAAAAGTTTGACTCTTGAATCTAATTGGTGTATTACTGAATTTGAATGGACATAACGTCCGATATTTATTTTCATATTCCTCCTTACTTTCTTTTTTTGCTTTATTTTTCCATATATTTATTTATTTGGTCAGCAAGTTCGTCAATTGTTTTAACTTTTTCAATAGGAACGCCCTTTTTTCTTAGTTCATTAGCAAATGCTAATAATTTTGGTGGTTCTAAAGCTTTCTCTATTAAGAAGTCTGTATCTTCCAATACATCTATTGTTAAACCGTCTTTAACTAATTTTCCATCACATAGCATTAAAGTTCTGTCTGTATACTCTAATACGTTGTCTAAATCATGAGTAACAATAATGATTGTCTTTCCATTTTGGTGCATTTTTCTGAATAATTCTAAAATGTCTCTAGCCCCAGCGGGATCTAATCCTGCTGTTGGTTCATCAAAAACTAAAAAGTCTGGTTGCATAGCCATTATTCCTGCAAGCGCAACTCTTCTTTTTTGTCCACCAGATAATTGGAAAGGAGATTTAGATAAATAATCCAAAGGTAAACCGACCTCAACAATTATTTCTTTAGCAATTTCCTTAGCTCTTTCTTTTGATACTCCCATAGTTATTGGTCCAAAGATAATATCTTTTTCAATTGTTTCTTCAAATAGTTGATATTCAGCAAATTGAAAAACAATCCCAATTTTTTTTCTAATATCTTTTACATTTTTAATTTTACGTCAAGATTTCTTAATTACTTTATTGTCAATAATAATTTCTCCACTAGTAGGAATCAATAAAGCGTTTAAGTGTTCAATAAAAGTTGTTTTTCCAGAACCTGTATGTCCAATAACTCCAATAAATTCTCCTTGATTAATTTCTGCAGAAATAGAATCAATAGCTTTAAATTTATCATTCATACCAGAAAGAAATTCTTGGCTGATTTCTTTAATTATTATTTTCATATTTCACCAAGCAATGTTTTAGCGTTAAAAGTAGGTTTAATCCCGTTAATTTTTGAAGATAATTTATAGATAAAAGGAGAATCTATTTTTGCTATCTCAATAATTTCTTTATTTTTCAAAATTGTTTTCGGACTTCCTTCAGCAATCAACTTACCTTTAGCAAAAACTAGAAGATGATCAGCTTGTATTGCTTCATCCATATCATGTGTAATTGAAATCAATGTTTTGTTTCTTGTTTCTTGAATTTCTTTAATTAATTTTAAAACTTCTGTTTTACCTTTAGGATCTAACATTGATGTTACTTCATCAAAAATAATTATTTCTGGATTAAGAGCTAAAACTGAAGCAATAGCAACTTTTTGTTTTTGACCACCTGATAATGTGTGTGGTTCTCTTTCGAGAAAATCACTCATACCAACTTTAGCAGAGTATGTTTGGATCTTTTCTTTAATTTCTTCTCTAGGCACACAATTGTTTTCAAGTCCAAATGCAATATCATCTTCAACTGAAGAGCCAATAAACTGATTATCAGGATTTTGAAAAATAATTCCAATTTTTTTTCTAATATCTTTAATTGAATTAATTCTCATTTTGATTCCATCAATAATGATTTCTCCTTCAGTTGGTTTGTAAAGTCCAACTAAAAGTTTCGATAATGTAGATTTTCCGCTGCCATTATGACCAAGAATAGCAATGTATTTACCCCTAGGCATAACTAAACTAACACCATCTAAGGCGTTTTCTTTGGATCCATCATATCTAAATTTAAGTTCTTTTATTTCAATCATAATTTAAAATTATATATTATTAAAAATATTTAACTTAACTTAATTGATTTTTTTGTACTTTTTAGTAATAAAAAGTACAAAAATTATTTTGTACCAAATATCCTGTCTCCAGCATCGCCTAATCCAGGAACAATATAGCCTTCTTTGTTTAATTTTTCATCTAATGCAGCTAGATATATTGTCACATCAGGAAATGACTTTGTAATTTTTTCAACACCTTCTGGTGCCCCTACGATACAAACTAATTGAATATTGGTAAAACCTTCTGCTTTTAATTTCTTAATTGAATAATAAGCACTTCCACCTGTTGCTAACATTGGGTCAACAACTAAAATATGTGAATCTTTTTTTACATTTGGCATTTTGAAGAAATATTCATTTGCTTGCATTGTTTCTTCATTTCGATATATTCCAATATGACCAACTCTTGCTTGAGGAACTAATGACTGAATTCCATGAACCATACCAATTCCTGCTCTTAATATTGGAACAATAACAATCTCTTTATCAAAATCACAACCAGTGGTAACTTGGTTTGTCGGTGTAGTAATTGTTATCTCTTTTGTTTTATAATCTCTTAAAACTTCATAAACCATTAAAGAAGCTATTTCATTTAAATTATTTCTAAAAATAGTGTGATCCGTTTCTAAATTTCTCATAACGGTTAATTTCGTTTTGATTAGAGGGTGTTCAATTATTTTTAACATGACTTAATTCCTTTTGCTTTTAATTAATATTTATTATAACTTATAATGTTATTATTTAATAATTATGTTAAGAATTATTGCAGGAAAATATCGAAAATCTTTATTAGAACAGCCAGATATTAAAAATACTAGATCTACAACAGATCGTGTTCGAGAATCAATTTTTAATTGTATTCAATATCAAATTCAAGAAGCGATTATCTTAGATTTATTTTCTGGTTCTGGAGCAATGGCTATTGAATCAATTTCAAGAGGGGCCATGAAAGCCATTTGTGTAGATAATTCCAAAGAAGCAATTTCAATAATTAAAAATAATTCTGCAAAATTATCAATAAATAACATGGATATTTATAATCAAGATGCTCTGAATTTTTTGAATGCTAAAAAAGGAACAAAATATGATTTTATTTTTTTAGACCCGCCTTATAAAGATGTCACCTTATTAAATAATGTTTTATTAATTTTATCTCAAGAATCTTTTCTTAATCAATATGGTCAAATTATTGTAGAAACTCAAGAAGATAATTTTTCATCAATTTTAATTCCAGAAAAATTGATTATTGACAAGGTAAAAAATTATGGTAAAACAATGATTATTTTTATCAATAATATTTTATAATTTTTAAGAGGTGTCATATGTCTAATAAATCTATTGATTTGTCAAAAGAAAAAATAAGATACTTAGCTATTGGAGATTCGATTTCAGAAGGTTTCAATTCTAGATATGGTGTTGGATTTCCTGGGGAAATCAAAATCAATGATGCTGATAATACGAAAACAATTAGTGGAATGAGTTTCCCTGCTATTTTGTCAAAAATGATAAATGATATAATTCCAGGTTCTATAGAGTCGTTTGATAACTTTGCTCTTACAGGAACAAGAGTGGTAGATTGACTTTACTTTTTAGGAATCGAACCGAAAAAGTATAATTATAAAAATTCCAAAAAACAAATTTCAGAAGATCAAGAATATGATGAAAAAGAAAACAATCCTCAAATTAATAGAGCTTACAAACAGTTTGGAATGTTTGGAAGAAGTGATATTCGTGATTTTGAAAAATTAAAATCAAAAATCAAAAATGCAAATTTCATTACTGTGACAATTGGAGGTAATGATTGATTGGCTAATTTCCCTATTTTTGAAATATCATCACTTCAACAAAACGTTTTATCAAAAAGTGAATTTGATAAAATAATTACGAAAAAGAATGATGAATTATTAATTAATATGAATAAGTTGTTTGGCGAAATTAGAATCCTTAATCCAACAGCTAATATTGTAGCTGTTAATTATGCCACTACCTTATCATTACTTTTAAATTTTAATAAAGAGTGATTGGGGAAAAATAATAAGATTGTTATTTCTGAGTATATTGGTTTGTTTAATGAAGTAGTTATTAAAGCTGCTAAACAAAATAACATTAATTTTGTTAATTTTGAGAATAAGAAATTTTGAGAAGAACATAGAGAAAGTTTATCAAAAATTTTCTTTGATATACATCCTACATATTATGGTTATAAAAAAATAGCACATGAAATTTTTGCAAAGATTGCTTTATCTAATGATTTTTACAATCAACCTTTAGAGGAGATTCAAAAGTTATTACCCAATGTTGATAAAGTATTCTTAGATGTTGATCATAAAAAATTTACTAATATATTTGATTTTTCAACTATGAATTTTTCTGACAAGAAATTAATTGAACTTTCTAAAATTGCTAATGATAAGTTTTTTTGGTCTAATAATTCTCATGAAAAAGAATTTTTAAGTTTAAGAAGAAGTTTGAGTGTTAAAAAATACTTTTACTATGATGATAATTCAGTTGCTGTTAATAATGTAAAAAGTTTACTAAACTCTATTTTGTTATTTATTGAACAAAATAACTTAGATCCTGAAAACAAAATAAAATTAATTTTAGAAAATGACAAATATGTCTCGCTATTAATAAACTCTTTTATTAAAAGTGATTATATAGATATTGTGACTAATCAAATTCAAGATGAATTGGATAAAAATCACAAAGCAAAAACTAAAACAACTATCACAATGTTTAAAAGTTTAATCTTTAGTAAGTTGCTTGACACAACAAATGTATTTTATTTGTTAAGAGATTTTGGTAATGAAATTATCAAAATAGATAATGATAAAAATTTTTTTAATTTGATTGAAAGCGCATCAATTTCTATATTGTTAAACATTAGTGATTCTCAAAAATATAATGAAGTTTTTAAAAAGAATATCAAGAACAGAGCTGTTAGTATTTTATGTAAAAGGCTGAAAACCGTTGAACATGATTTGATTGAAATCTTAATTGATAATTTTGTTGAAACAAAGATAGAATTAATTATTATTAATTTGATAAAAACTTATTTTTATAGTTTAGAAAGTATTAGTGATATTAAAAGTATTAATTCTTTTTTAACAAAGTTTATTAATAATTTTTTCAAAAAAATAGAATTGAAAATAATCCTAGAAAACATTATTGGGAATGACCAAGTGGAATATGCTTTTTCAGAAACGATCATTAATATTTTAGAAATTAAAAATTATTCTGTTCAAGATGTTTTGTTGTTTAAAAAATTTATCAAACTAATAGTAGTTAAAATTAGGAATCAAGATGTCATCATCAACATTTTCAGTAAAATTATAATGAATTTAGTCGATAAGAAAAATGCATCAAGTTCTTTTGAGGTTCTTTGATCTTTTACAGGGGAAGAGTTTTGAAATATTTTAAATGCTTCCAAAATTAGAAAAATTTGAACAAACCAAAGCGATATTTTTATTTTGGCAGATGTTATTAATTTGATATTTTTTTTTATAATTAGAAATTTGAAAATTC
>CAMRCV010000014.1 GCA_947041065.1 uncultured Mycoplasma sp. | reverse complement strand
TTTAAACATCATTCTAATTAGAACAATATCATTGAAGTATATTGACTACATGTTGTATATTCTAACTAACTAATTAATAAACACTCAGTCATTGTTTTATATTTGATAACAAAATTATTTTAAATGAATAAAAAAAATACTTTATTATTTTAAATAAAGTATTTTGAGAATTGGTAAATTTCTTTATATGGTGGGAACGAATGGGCTCGAACCATCGACCTCACGATTATCAGTCGTGTGCTCTAACCAGCTGAGCTACGCTCCCATAATTAAGTAAATCATTTCTGAAATACTATAAGTTTTGTTATTACTAACGTTTTGAGAATTGACGAGCTTTTCTAGCTTTACGTAAACCTGGTTTCTTACGTTCTTTAATTCTAGCATCACGTGTTAACATTCCATCTTTTTTCAATTTTGGTCTGTAATCAGCACTTGATGTTATCAAAGCTCTTGCTATTCCTAAACGAATTGCTCCAGCTTGACCTGCAAGTCCTCCACCTTTAACGTTAACGCTAATATCTCATTGATTCATTGATTCCAATATTTCTAATGGTTGTAATGCATCTTTGATAAGAATATCAGATCTTAGGTATTCTTTAGAATCTCTTTTATTAATAATGAACTTTCCAGTACCACTTTTAATAATAACTCTAGCTGTAGAAGATTTTCTTCTTCCCAGCCCTCTATAAACTATTTCTTCTTTTGACATAATTATTTAACCTCTAACTTTACTGGTTGTTGTGCTGCTTGTTCATGTTCAGCTCCTGCATAAACATATAGATTTCTATATTGCTTGCTTCCAAGTTTTGTATGAGGAATCATTCCTTTGATAGCTCTTTCAACAATTGAAATAGGCTTTCTAATTCTTAACTCTGCAGGGTTAGTAGTTTTTAGACCACCTGGATAACCAGAGTGAGAATAATAAATTTTATCTTTTTCTTTATTTGCTGTAAGGATTATTTTATCTGCATTAATTACAATAATGTTATCTCCCATATCTACGTGTGGCGTAAAAGTAGGTTTATTTTTCCCTCTCAAGTATGTAGCTGCTAATGCTGCAAGTCTTCCTAAAACTTGTCCTTCAGCATCGATAATGTATCAATTTTTATTAACTTCTTTGTGTTTAACAATTGTTGTTTGTCTCATTTTCAGACCTTCTTCTTCTTCTTTATTTACCAATTATATGGTATTTACCTAATATTTATAGTAAATGTTGCTTATTTATTATACATTATTTTATTATTGAAAGTAAAAAAATTGAGGAAGTTTCAGACCTTAATATTCTATTGCCTAAAGAAACAGTGTTAAAACCATTTTTTTCCGCCATTTCAATCTCATTTTCGGTAAAGCCACCTTCAGGACCGACAAAGATTATTATGTCATCATTTAAGGAAGAAACTTTAGTTTCATTATGTTTTTCATGGGCAATTATTTTGTATTTAGATTCAATCTTGATAGCATCTTGAAAATTCATAGGTTCATCTATTTTCATAATTTTATTTCTAAAAGATTGTTCACAAGCATTTTTAGAAATTTCATTTCATCTTATCATCTTGCTTTTTGAAATATCTTTATACTTGTAGTTTGTATTTTGAGTGATTATAGGAATAATTTTTGTTGCTCCTAATTCTGCAGCTTTTTGAATCATTCATTCAAATCTTTTTATGTTTATTAGTGAAGAGCACAAAATAACTTCTTTGGCATACTCGTGATTCTCATTTAATTCCTCAATAATGATGGCTAAATCATTTTCAAGTTTACATATATAAAACTTTTCTTCATATATACAAATGATATTCTCTTCCCTTATTCTAATCACTTTTAGGTGATTTAATAATTCTTTACTTAATACAAAAGAATTATTTTCTTTATTTTCTACAAAAAATCTATACATCAAAATATATATTACTAAAATTTATCATTTTTTTTTTGTTATAATAGTATAAAACTTATTTAATATATATTTCGGAGACTTCAACACATGAGAAAAAAACAAAAAAATGACATTGAACTAATTGAGTATAACATGGTTATTATTGGTGCAGGACAAACCGGAATGACTCTTGCCAAAACATTGATGAGATATAATGCCAAAATTTTGTTAATAGATGAAGTTGAACCAGGTATAAAGTCAAGTTTAGATGTTAAAATATTCTCTTTTTTAGCAAATAAGTATAAAGGGATTGAAACTCAAAAGTTTTTATCATTATTAAATTCAGAAATGACTCTTGCCAAAACAGAAGCTAATGAACCTTATAATAAAAGTGTTTTAGAAGGATCAACAGTAGATTTTAAAAAAGGGGAACCGAAAATCATTTCTAATAACATTATTGAAATAAATGGTGAGAGCTTTAAATTTAAAAAATTAATTTTTGCTACAGGTTCATATTATAAAGAATTAACGCTGCCAGGATTAACACCTGACATGTACATTGATCCTTCTGAAATATCATCTTTAGATTCTTCTGTGGAAACTGTTGCCATTTATGGATCTGACTGAGTGGCTTTGGAATTAGGTCAAGCCTTAACAAAAATTGGTATTAAAGTTTATTTTGTTGATTCTAATGTTAATCCATTTAATGATTTCGATGATGAAATTGAAGCAACTTTGAAAAAACAATTTAAAAACAATTTAATGTCTTGATGTTTAGAAACAACAGTTGTAAATCATGAAATGACTTCTGATTCTAAAATTAAAATAACTATGGTGGCTGATTCTTTAGAAACATCAATAGAGGTAAACAAAATTATTTCAACTAAAAAGACTCCAAATACATCAAGTGTTGCAGCTCCTTTTGAATTATATAAAAATAAAAATGAAGCATTTATTATTAGTTCTTCTTTTAGAATGAAAGATAAAAGTAATTTTTATGCAATTGGTGATGTTAATGGGTTACACTTTTATCCTAACCAAGGTCACCACCAAGCTTTTGCTCTTGCGCAAAATTTTATAGGTACACCATCTAAGTTGGATGTCTATAATTTTGGTTTTTCACTGAATGTAGATCCATCTATTTCATTTTATGGAATGAATAAAAGTCAAGTAGAATATTCACAAATGCCTTATAATGAATTTATATACGAATTCAAAAATGATTTTAAAGTTAAATCAAAAGGAGAATTGGGAAGGATTAAAGTATTTACAAATCATAAGCATGAAATATTAGGAGCTTTAATGATTGGAGATGAATTGTCAGAATTAATTAATGTATTTGTTATGGCAACTCAAAACAACATTAAGTTCCATAAGTTGGCATGATTAAACATCCCCTTCTTTACCAAGGCTGAATTTATTAGAGATGCAGCTCTTGAATATTATTATGAGTTTATCTTAAAAGACAAACAACTAAAAACAAAAACAAAAAAACTAAATTAAAATAAAAGGAAAACAACATGGCATTTTGAAACAAAAAAAAGAAGTATAAAGAAGAAACAGAAATAGAAAAAACATTAGAGTTAGACGTTAGTAAATTATCTTCTTCTAAAACTAAAACAGGTTCAATCAAAGCGGAAACAAGCACAACTAAAATTAAAACAGGAGCAACTAAAACTTTAGGAAGAAATATTTACTATGTTTCAGCTAGAAAAGATAAAACAGGTAAAAAAATCGGTTGAGAAGTTAAGAAAGAAAATTCTTTAAAAGTAACAAGAGTAGTTAACACTAAAGAAGAAGCTATTGAAATAGTTAAGGAATTAGCTGGTCACAATGAATCAACAGTAATCATTAGAAAAGTTGATGGTTCAATCCAAGAAACTCTTAAGTTTAAATCAAAATAATTCTATTTGAAATTATTTATTAAAATTACACATTATATTTATTAAAAATATAATTTTTTTTTTCAAAATACAAGACTCAAAAACAATTATTATTTTAATAAAATAAAACAGACATGAGTGTGTCTGTTTGGATTTATCACAAGATAAAAATATTTTGTTTAATAATTAAAATATTATTTTTTAATTATTAAACTTTCTTCATTCATAGAAGCAGGTTTTTCAATATTTAAATAATCTAAGATAGTTGGAGCAATATTTGCTAATTTCCCATCTTTTAATTTTAGAGATTTATCTGTTGTTATTAACATTACAGGAGATGAAGTGTGTTTTGTAGCAGGATTACCATCTTCATCTTCAGTTACTTCTGCATTTCCGTGATCAGCTGTAATGAATTGAATTCCACCAGTCATTTCAATTTTAGTTTTGATTCTACCCATTTGTTCATCTAAAATTTCAATCGCTTTAATTGCAGCTTTTAAATCACCTGTATGTCCAACCATATCTGGATTTGCAAAATTCATAATAACTACGTCATATTGATCCATTACTTCTAATAACTTATCTGTAATTTCTTTAGCTGACATTTGTGGAGCATCAGCATAAGAATCAATTTTTAAAGAATCAATCATAATTCTTTCTGATTTAGGATAAACAATATCTAGACCACCATCCATAAAAAAAGTAACGTGTGCATATTTTTGTGTTTCTGCTAATCTTAAT
This sequence comes from uncultured Mycoplasma sp., assembly GCA_947041065.1. GTDB lineage: Bacteria > Bacillota_I > Bacilli_A > Mycoplasmatales > Metamycoplasmataceae > UBA710. The sequence continues at coordinate 3,817 of CAMRCV010000014.1, read as the reverse complement.
TGTGTTAAACCATTTTCAGATAAAACTTTTCCGATTGTATTTTTAACAGTCATTTCAGCATAAGCAATTATTGAATCAATTCCTTCATACTTCATCATCGATACAAATTTATTAATTTTAACAACTTTAGAAGGAACTTCTTTGTAAAGTTTTGAACCAATAAATAAGTGAGCTAATTGTCTTGCTCTATCAGGTCTGAAATTAAAGAAAATAATAGAATCTCCATCTTTAACAAAATCTCCATCAACATTTATTGCGGGAATTAAAAACTCATCGCTAATATCTTCAGAATATTGTTCTTCAACATATTGAATTCCAGATTTAAAAGTTTTCTTTGATATCCCTAAAATAGCACTATAAGCTTTATCGTTTCTATCAAACATTTGATCTCTATCCATTGAATAGAATCTTCCTGAAATAGAACTTAATTTATAATTATATTTTGTAAGTTGTTTTTCTAATTTTTCCAATGATGTCAAAATACATCTAGGAGATACATCTCTACCATCTCCAAAAGCGTGAACACTAACTTTTTTAACGCCATATTCATAAGCTGCATCAATTAATAAAAATAAATGATTTTCCAATGAGTGAACACCACCATCAGAAAGTAATCCTATTAAGTGCAAGGTGGAATTATTTTTAATTGCGTCATCAAAAGCTTCAATAAATTTTTTATTTATTTTATATTCTCCATCTTGTATTTCTTTTCCGATTAAAGATAGTCCTGTATAAACTATTTCACCTGCACCGATATTAAGGTGACCAACTTCGCTATTCCCCATTTGGTCTGAAGGTAAACCAACAAATTCTCCTGATGCTTGAATTATTGAGTTAGGATAATTTTTAAAAAAATCATCGAACGTAGGTGTTTTTGCTAATGCAAATGCGTTTCCTTGTTCTTCCTTTCTGATTCCTAATCCGTCTATTATTGTTAATACTACTGGTTTTTTCATATATTAAAATTCTCCTATTTTTTTATTTATTGTTATTATATCAATAAATATATTCTTTAAAATCTTTAAAATAATTAAATGGTATAATTTAACTTGTAACTGAATTTAATGAAAAAATTAAAAATTAACAAAAAATAAAATTATTGATATAATAATAAACATAAATATATAAAATGTGTTTGTTATTTTGCAAACACACAATAAGTATTATTAAGAAAGATGATTATGAAAAAAACAATAAAAGATTTAGATTTAAAAGGTAAAAAAGTATTAATTAGAGTAGACTTTAATGTTCCAATTAAGGACGGAGTTATTACTTCAAACAAACGTATTTTAGCGGCATTGCCAACAATAAATTATGCAATACAAGCTGGCGCAAAAGTAATTTTGCTTTCACACTTAGGTAGAGTTAAAACAGAGCAAGATAAAAAAACAAAATCTTTAAAAATAGTTTCTGAAGAATTAGGTAAAGAATTAAGACAAAAAATAACATTTATTCCTGAAACAAGAGGTAAGCTTTTAGAAAACGCAATAAAAGATATGATGCCTAAAGAAGTTTTAATGTTGGAAAATACAAGATTTGAAGATTTAAAAAATTCTGCTGAATCAAAAAATTCACCTGAACTTGGTAAATATTGAGCAAGTTTAGGAGATGTTTTTATTAATGACGCTTTTGGAACTGTTCATAGAGCTCATGCATCAAATGTGGGAATTGCTAAAAATATTAAAGAATCATGTCTTGGTTTATTGGTACAAGAAGAATTATCTATGTTAGCTAAAGCTATCTATGGAAACAAAAGACCATTTGTTGCAATTATTGGTGGTGCTAAAATCACTGATAAAATTAAAGTTATTAATAACTTAATTGATAAAGTTGATTATTTGATCATTGGTGGAGGAATGGCATATACTTTTTATGCTGCTCAAGGTTTAGCTATAGGTTCTTCATTGCTTGAAGAAGCGCAAATTCCTTTGGCGACAGAGTATCTAAAAAAACATTCAGATAAAATTATTTTACCTATTGATTCAAATGTTTCAATGAATTTTGCAAATAGCTCACCATTATATAATAAAGATAATTCTTTAGAAATTCCAGATGGATACATGGGTCTTGATATTGGTCCTAAAACTATTAAGTTATTTAGAAATATATTATCTGGAGCAAAAACTGTTCTTTGAAATGGTCCTATGGGAGTTGCTGAATTTGATAATTATAAACAAGGAACAGAATCTGTTGCTAATATAATTGCTAGTCAACCAGGTGTATTTTCAATTATAGGTGGAGGAGATTCAGCTGCCGCTATTATAAAGTTAGGTCTTGAAAATCAATTTTCACATATTTCTACAGGTGGAGGAGCTTCATTACAATTTTTAGAAGGAGCTGCTTTACCAGGTATTGATGCAATTCAAGAAATGAAAAAGAATTCTTCGGATTTTAGTTCAATTAAACAACCTGAAATTGATGAACCTACATCTTTCAATAATCAACAAAAAACAGGTGAGCAAAAAATAGTTGCACCAACACCAGTTACTAATAATCAACAAAAAACAGGTGAGCAAAAAATAGTTGCACCAACACCAGTTACTAATAATCAACAAAAAACAGGTGAGAAAAAAATAACTGAACCAACACCAGTTACTAATAATCAACAAAAAACAGCTGAGAAAAAAATAACTGAACCAACACCAGTTACTAATAATCAACAAAAAACAGGTGAGCAAAAAATAACTACACCAACACCGATGGTCCAACCTGTAGTTGTTGAGCAAAAGAAAAAGCTTTTTGGTTTTTGAAATAAAAAACAGAAAACAGAAACAATTAATCCTTCAATGCCTACTGCTAAACCAGTTGATAAAAAAACTTCAACTTCAACACATACAGTGCCAGTTGTTTTGAAAAAAGATAATACAGCAACAGTGCCAGTTGTTTTGAAAAAAGATAATACAGCAACAATACCTGTTGTAGTAGAAAATTCACCAAGTTCAACACAAACATTGAAAATCAAACCAAGTTCTACACAAACATTGAAAATCAAACCAAGTTCAACACAAACATTGAAAATCAAACCAAGTTCAACACAAACATTGAAAATCAAACCAGGTTCTACACAAACATTGAAAGTTAAAACTGGTTCTACACAAACATTGAAAGTTAAAACTGGATCTACACAAACATTGAAACCAGTTTTAAATTCTACACAATCAATTAGAGTTAGACCTAATGTAAAACCAACAGAACAAAAAATTGATGAAAAAATTCACCAAGATTTAAAAATTAAAAAAACAACACCTCATAATTTACCAATTAACAAAACAGCTGTTGTAAATGATAAAACAGGAAAAATTTCTATAGTTCGTCAAATCGAAAAATAAAAATTAATTATTCACTAAAAAAACCTCAAAGGTTTTTTTTGTTTTATATTAAACAACTATTTTAGTTAAATGTATAATAAATTTAAGGCGGTATCATGAAAACAATTTTTAAAGAACGAGAAAGAAATTTACTTGGAGAACAAGTTAGTTTGGGAAGTGTGGTTAAATTTAAGTCTGTTGATACAGAATTTAATGAATATAGTTTTGAAGAATTAACCAACACAACTATATTTTCTATTTTTCCATCTATTAATACAAGGGTGTGTGATCTACAAACAACTCAAATGAACAAGGTTGCACAAAATTACCCTCAATTTGATTTTGTAGCAATCTCTTTAGATTTACCAACTGCATTAAAAGAATGATGTGGTGCACACAATGTTGAAAACATTAAAGCTGTTAGTGATTATAAAGATAGAGAATTCGGAATGAAAACAGCTTTTTTAATGGATGAAGTATTTTTATTAAATAGAGGAATCATTGTATTA
>CAMRCV010000013.1 GCA_947041065.1 uncultured Mycoplasma sp. | reverse complement strand
AAAAAGTGAATCTAATGATTATACAGGTCAAGAAATGTATACTAATATTATAGATGAGTACTCAATTTACCAAGATATCATTGCTCAACTAATGCCAACAGAATCATGAAACAATAAAAATATTTATGAAATTGGTGTTGGTGGAACTGCAACAGATATTGTTAAAGAAAGACTATTGTCAATTGAAAACAAAGCGCAAAGACAATTAATTTTAGATAATGTTAAATTAATTATCGATAGTACAAGTGAAGACAAAGATTTATTAATTGAAAAACAACTTTCTGAATTAATTAGAATCAAATTTTCAGAAATGAGAGATGTATTAACTAATCCAATTAATGAATTTTATTACAAAGAAATTAAGAAATATTTAGATGCTGAAGTATCTAATAAAACAAAAATTGCCGATGTTAACTCATTTTTAAAATTTGATAAAGCAACAGGTTTATTTAGTTGAGCAAGTTCAGGTGCGAAAGTTCTAGAATCTGCAGAAACACTTACAGGATCTCAAAAAATGAAATCATTATTTGATTTACTATACTTCGGTGTTAATGCATTTGAATTTGAAACAACATATTTTGGTAATTCGATCTTTAGTGCAGTATCTACTAATGGTGGAGCACAATCAATTTTAGATTTATTTGTTGGTTTCTCTACTAATCAAGATGTATTGTCAACTTTTGACTCACTAACATCACAAACAAAGATTAATTCAGTTAATATTTATGATAGATTATTGTCAACTTTCGGTTTCGGAATTAACAACATTACAGAATTATCTTTAAAAACAGGTAATCCTATTGAATTAAAATGAGATGGTGTTAACTTTGAAACAGCAATTGATACAATTTTTCAAAAATTTGATGCTTCTTCAAGAGAGAAAGTTAATATTTTAGAAAAAAATTACGAATTCAACATGCTTAATTCTTTAATTACTTCTTCAAATATTTACAACTCTTTAATTTTTAGAAAAGAAAATACTCCAGAAGGCGTTAAATCTGTTGAAGCAGATAAGTCGAAAATTATCAATATATTAGATGGAGGAATTACTTCTTACAAAAATATCTTTATATGATCACGTATTCAAAAAGTTGGTAATGATATAGATTTATATACTACAGACTTTTCTATGAGCCCATCTCAATCTAAGATTTTCTCAGATGAAATAAAAACAAGTTTAGATATTCTTGACAGACTTGTTGAAGAAGAGGCAGCACTATTCCAAATTAATCCATTTGTAAATGTTCAAATAGTTTGACCTGTATTAGTTGGTTTAATTGCTGTGGGAATGATTGTTGTTTCTTCAATGTCATTAGCAGGAACTCAAAAACGTTCTAAACTATCAAGTAAGCCAGTTGTTAAAACAATGCTAATTATTGCAATATTAATAAGTATCGCAGCTTTAGGTGTTATTGGTGGACTAGTAGTTCCAGCACTATTCTAAAAACAATAATTGCTTTTATATATATAAAAAACAAAATATTTGTTTTTTTTTGTAAAATTTAAATATGAAAATAGCAATTTATCCTGGTTCGTTCAATCCCTTTCATGAAGGTCATGTATCAATAGTGCAAAAATCACTTAATATGTTTGATTTAGTTTACATAGTAGTTACTCAAAATCCAGATAAAGAATTATTAAACAATTTTGAATTAAACCACAAAAATATTCAGGAGCTTTTTAAAGAAAATAGTAAAGTAATAGTTTTGATTAATAAAACAAAGCTTACAGGTACCTTAGCGAATGAATTAGGAGCAAATTTCTTAATAAGAAGCGCTAGAACTAAAATAGATTTTGACTATGAATTAAATCTTGCTAATGCCAATAATTTTGTGAATAACACTTTAGAGACGGTTATTCTTTTTCCAACATATGACTACAAAGATATTTCTTCAACATTGATTAGACATAAAAAATTAATGAAAACCAATTAATAAAGTATTATTGAGTATATGTGAAATTTTATTAAATCATCTTCATCGCAAGAAAACTGATTAGAACACGACTTTAAAGAAGTTTGTTTTATTGGTCGAAGTAATGTCGGGAAGTCTTCTTTAATTAACGCGCTTTCTAATAATAATAAATTAGCTAAAACTTCAAAGACTCCAGGACGAACACAATTGATCAATTATTTTGATACTGAAAAAGGTGTGATGGTTGTCGATCTTCCTGGTTATGGATTTGCCAAAATGTCAAAAACTCAAAAAGACAAAATGCACATCATGCTTGATGAATATTTTAGTAATTCTACTAAGTTATCACATATTTTTTTATTATTCGATACAAGGCACGGAATGATGGAAGAAGACGTTTTCTTTTTTAACTATTTGTCAGAAAAAAATCATAAAATAATTTTGGTAGGAACCAAAATTGATCGTACAACACAATCTGAAAGATATAAAATGTTACAGAACCCAATTATTGCTTCATTTGATCCAGCTGATATCTTTCTATGTTCATCTCAAAAACACAAAAATATAGATAAGTTAAGAGAATATGTTTATTCCCTAAAAAATCAATAATAGATTTTAATATTTTCTTTGATTATAGATTATAATATTTATTGAGTAATTAAACTCCTTGACTAATACATTAGTCCAGATTATAGACCATAAGGAGGTCAACATGTCAAAATATGAAATCATGTTGATTTTAGACCCTAGTTCAAATTCTCAAATTGCACAAGAAATATGTGAATCAACTTTCAAATCAAGCGATTTAAAAGTTGAAAAATTAGAGACCACAGAATTAGCGTATAAAATCAATAAATCAAAAAATGCTATTTACATTTTAATTAATGTTTCAGCTACCGGTGAAGAAGTTATTGAATTCACAAGAAAATGTAATATAACAAAAGTTGTTTGAAGACAAATGGTTATCAATTTAGATTCTGAAAAAGGTTTAAATAGAAAAGCTAATCCTAAAAAGATTAAAAAACCTTTTGTTAAAAAACCTTATGTTAAAAGAGAAGAAAATGAAAACTCTGAAACATCAAGTGATTCAACTAGAAAACCATACGTTAGAAAACCAAGACCATTTTCGGAAGAAGAATAAAGTGAATAAAGTTTTATTAGTAGGGAGAATTTCCTCTACTCCTGCAATGTTTGAATCAAAAAATTTAAATACATATGCAAGAGCAACCTTAGCGGTTAATAGAGATTTTTCGAAAGATACTACAGATTTTATATCTTTAACCATCTTTGGGAAAACAGCAGAATATTTTAGTAAATATGTGAATAAGGGAGATCTGCTATCAATTGATGGCTCAATTCAAACTTCAAATTACAAAAATGACAAAGGCGATATTGTTAATTCTTTTTCTGTTGTACCGATTTCGGTTAAGCATTTAGAACCTAGAAGTATTGTTTTAGCAAGAACATCTGCAAAACCTACTGATGACTATAACACAGCAGTCTTTGAAACTAAACCAAAAAATCAAAATTCACAAGAAGCAACTTTTGCTCAAGAAGAAAATGAGCAAGATGATGTTCCTTGAGAACTAGATTTATAAAATATTTATAATATAAAATACAAAGGAGTAAATTATGAACAGTTTTAATAAAAAACCAACCAAGAAAATTTTTAAAAAGAAACCATGTTTTTTCTGTTTAGAAAGAATTGAGTACATCGACTTTAAAGATGTTGCTTTAGTTGGTAGATTTATCAATTCACACGGTAAAATTTTACCATCTAGAGTTACTGGAACTTGCTCAAGACACCAAAGATTATTATCTACAAGTATCAAAAGAGCAAGAATTATGGCTCTAATACCTTTCATTTCTGAAAGAGTTAGAAAATAATATATTTCTTAACAATAAGTTAAAACAACTAAAAGTTGTTTTTTTATCCTTAAAATTAACAATAAAATTGCTATAATATATTATAAATTATGAAAAAAAATATCAAAGTAATCTGAATTACAACATTAATCATCTTTACGGTATTAATATTAGGAACAATTATTTTAATTGGGGCCCTAGATTTTAATATTGCTATCAAACTTCCGATAGTTATTTTGTTATCGCTTATTTCTCCATCAATCTTATTTTTTGTTGTTTGAAATTATAGATGAACTAAGGAAAGAAGTTTTGATGTAAAAAAATCAGTTAATTTTTACTTTGAAAATATTGTTTCAAAATCTGGGATGGGAATTGTTGTTTTATCATCGACAGGAAAAATAATTTGAATTTCTGATTTTATTTCTTCTAGATTTAATAAAAAAATAATTAATAAACCAATTACTGAATTAATTCCTTCTCTAAATATTGCTACAATTATGGAAGAATACGAAACTATCATTTCTAAAAACAATTTATTTTATCAAGTTAAATATTTTCCAAAACAATTAATGATCACTTTTAAAGATATTACCGAAGAACAAACAGCGATTAAATATCACGAATTAGAAAAAACAGTTATTGGTGAATTAGATATTGATAACTTTCAACAATTTCAATCAATTCTTTCAGAAGAAGAAATCTTCATTGTTCAATCAATGGTTATCAATTTACTAGATTCAATTTCTAGAAAATACAACTTAACTTTCCGTCAATATGTTAATGGTAAGTTTATCTTGATTACAAATAAATCAAATTTAGATAAAATGATTACTACTAACTTTTATGAATTCGAATCTTTAAAAAATAATGATAGTTTAAAATCAGTTCAAGTATCAGTTTCAATAGGTTTCGGTATTGGTTCAAATAAATTTGATAAATTAAATGAAATGGCTAAATTTGGGATTAGACAATCACAATCACGTGGTGGAGATCAAGTAACAATTATTTCAGAAAAAGAAAAACCAAAATACTATGGTTCTAAATCAGAAATCGCTATTAATGAAAGTAGAACAAGAATTAAACATATTTCTCAACACCTAAAAGAAAGGTTGTTAGACCAATCAATTGATAAAGTAATTATTTATGGACATAAGTTTGCAGATCTTGATGCAATTGGTTCTTCTATGGCAATATATGAAATTGCTAAACACTTTGATAAAGAAGCTTATATTCAAAATCAAACATTTGATGATACTGCTAAAAAAACAATTAGTAAATATATTCCAAATGAATCAAAGATTTTTATCTCTGCATCTAAAGCCAATTCTATTACAGATAAAAAAACATTGGTTGTTGTATTGGATTGTGCTGATTCATCAAGGGTAGAGAATCCTAAAGTCTTTATGAAGCCACTTCCACATAATATCTTTATTTTTGACCACCATAGAGTTTCGAAGTTAGATGAAGTATTGGTTGATTTAAATGTATTTGTAGAATCAACAGCTTCTTCAACTTGTGAAATAATCACAGAATTAATTGCTTTTAATGATTTAAAATCAATTTTAACTACTAATACTATTCAAATGTTATTGAATGGTTTATATATGGATTCAAATCAATTCCAGAAATCAACAAGTTCAAAAACATTTTTTGCTGCTTCTCTTTTGGGTGAATGAGGCGCAAAATCAGAAAAATCAATTGCAATTTTAAAAATTTCAAATGATATTCATGAATTAATTGTTAAAATATTAAGTAATCTAAGAGAAATCAAACCAGGTTACTGATTGACCTCTTATGATGAAGTTGTTCCTAGTGATGTGGTTTCAATGGCGGCAGATGAAATTTTAAGAATTGATGGCAGAAGAGCGGCCTTTGTTATTGCCAAACAAGAGAAACAACACAGTTCAGATAATGATGTCTTTAAGTTATCAGCACGTGGAATTAAAACGAATGTGCAAATAATTGCAGAAGAAGTAGGTGGTGGTGGTCACTTCTCAGCTGCTGCAGCTGTTTCAGATTCAAAAACAAAAGAAACAATCGAAGTTTTTACTGATAATGTTATTCAAGCAATTATTAGTAATAAAAATTAAAGGAAAAAAATGAAAGTTATTATAATCAAAAATTGCAAAGATGGAAAAGTTAATGATGTCATCGAAGTTTCTTCTGGATACGGGACAAACTTTTTAATCAAAAATGGGTTTGCAGAACCTGTTAATAAATCGTCTAATTCACAATTGGAAAAAAGACTAGATGTTAAATCTAAAATTTTACAAGAAAAACAACAAGAAGCAATGTTAGTAAAAGAAGCTTTAGAAAAAATTGTCTTAGATTTTGACCTTAAAGTAACTAACATGATTATTCATGGATCAATTACAGCTAAGAAAGTTAATTTAAAATTAAAAGAACTAGGATTCAATTTAAGCAAGCACGCAGTACCACATCTTCAAATAGAATCTTTAGGTGTGACAATGGTTCCTGTCAAAATTTTTGATAAAATAGAAGCAACATTAAAAATAATGGTGAACAAAAGTGAATAATATAAAAAATAAAAGCGTCCATAACTCTCCCGAAATTGAAGAAGCCCTCCTTGGACTTGCTATTCAAAAAAGTTCTGTTGCCACAAAGATGGTGGCCTATTTAAGTAGTGATGATTTTCATTATCCAAAAAATAAAATCATCTTTCAAGCAATTGATTTTCTTATTGAAAAAAATCAAGTTATTGAAAGTGCTAATCTTATTAATTACTTAAAGGAAAATAAATTATTTGGAGAAGTTGATAACGGTAAGTATATTCAACACTTAATTGAATCATCAGGTTATGAAACAAATATTCAAAATTATTTTGAAACTTTGGCTTCTAAAGCTAATTTAAGAAAAATTGATCATACTACAAAAACAATTTTAAATAAATTGGATTTACCTTCTGCTAATTATGAAGATTTAGTTGAGGAATTCCAAACCACAATGTATGATTTGGAAAGTTCTAGGAAAACTCATGAATTTGTTGAATCAAAAATTTTGATCAAACAAATTGTTGAAGATATAGCTAGTCGACAAGATGATAAAAAATTAACAGGACTGATAACGGGCTTTAGTTCTATTGATGCAATGACTTCAGGTTTACAAAAAGGTGATTTGATAATCATTGCTGCGCGTCCATCGATGGGAAAGACGGCATTTGCACTTAATATTGCAAACAACATTGCTAAATCACATAATGTAGCATTTTTCTCTTTAGAAATGCCTGCTGAGCAACTTTTAACCAGAATTATTTCTATTGAAGGAAACATTGATGGGAACAAATTAAAAAATCCTTCTAAAATGGATGAAACAGATTGAAAAAGATTATATTTAGCACAAGACAAAATTGAAAAAATCAATTTATTTATTGATGATTCACCCACTGTTAGATTAAGTGAGATGGTTTGAAAAGCCAGAAGACTTAAAAATAAGGGAAAACTAGATCTTGTGATTATTGATTACTTGCAATTAATTCCCTTATCACACAAATCAAGTCCTGATAATCGTCAACAAGAAGTTTCAATTATTTCAAGAACTTTGAAACAATTAGCAAGAGAATTGGAAATTCCAGTAATTGCCCTTTCTCAACTTAGTCGTAAGGTAGAACAACGTGAAGATAAAACACCGATGATGTCAGACTTAAGAGAATCAGGAGCGATTGAACAAGATGCAGATATCATCGGATTTCTATATCGTGAAGATTATTACAACAAAGACAAAGAACCAACTCATGATTCAATGTTACAACAAACAGACTTCATTGTTTCTAAACACAGAAACGGATCTGTTGGTATCATCGAATTAGGCTTCAACCTTTCAAAAGGTAAATTTACAGATAGGACTAAATAATTATGGAAAGTACAGAATCATTACCCCTCGTTGTTTTAATATTACTAATTGTTGCACTTTTATTTTTGTTTGCTTTATCAGCGCTTTTTTCAGCAGCTGAAACAGCTTATACATCTCTATCAAAGGCTGCAATAGAAACGAATTTAAAGAAACATCCAAAAACAGGAAAACTAATTAAGAAACATGTTAGTAGTTTTAGTTGAACTATTGCAACCATCTTAATCGGAAATAATATTGCCAATGTTGCCATCTCGACAATCATCACCTTTCTCTTTACAAGTTTGTTAGGAGCAGATAGTTATTTAACAGTTATATTACCAATTTTTGTTGCAACTCCATTGCTTGTAATTTTCGGAGAAGTATTCCCGAAAATATTAGCTAAAAAATTTGCTTGAGGTTACTTACAAAAAGTTGTCTTTATTTTGGAAGGTTTCAGATGATTCTTTTACCCAATCACATTTTTAATTTCAAAATTCGCTTTTGAAAACCCAGTAACAAATACTGAAGATGAAATGAAAACAATTTTAAGAATGGGTTATAAAGAAGGAGTTTTAGAACACCGTGAACTTTCATTGGCAACTAGAGCTCTAGATTTAGATTCAACAAAGATCAAACAACACTACATTAAAATCGAAGACATTACATATCTAAAAAAAGAATCAACTCTTGAAGAAGCAAAGTTAGTATTTCAAAAAACTGGTTTTTCTAGAATACCAATTAAAAACAAAAAAACTTTTGTTGGGATTTTACTTTTAAAAGATATCTTTAATTTACCTGCGGGTTCTGATATCACTAACTACATTATTGAAGTGCCTACAGTTACTATTAATAATAATTTACACCATGTTCTAGATATCTTTAGGTCAGGTGCTGTGGGAATGGCTTTTGTGAAGAAGAGTAGTAATGAAACTACCATTATTGGTTTAATCACTTTAGAAGATGTTTTAGAAGAGCTTGTGGGAGAAATCTATGATGAGCATGATAAAGAAGCGAGAATTAAAAAAATCGAAGCACACAAGTTTATTATTCTTGGAGATACACTAATGACTAAAATTAGATCGGAAGAGCGTCGTGTAGGGAAAGAGTGTAGGCTATAGTGTAG